>WGAL01000098.1 GCA_015494845.1 Melioribacteraceae bacterium | reverse complement strand
GATAAAATAGAGATTGAAGATAAAAGCGATTTTATCGATAAAAATTTACCTTTAATTGAGCTTTTCGAGTTTAAGGATTTGGTGATTGTTAATTTAATGTCCACTTCTTCGCAAGGAACGTCCGACGCAAGAATTGTAGTTTCGCCTTCTGCGCGACGCGGAATTTTGCAATTTTTCAAAACCCCCAGTCTTAAAGAAAACGAAGCGTTGCAAGTTTGGGTAGTTAACAAAGGACAATCGTATTCCGTCGGCATTTTCCATCCCCAAAATGGCAAGAAATTTTATGTTTTAAGTAAAATACCTTTCATTCCGTTTGAAGAAATTGAAATGTTCAGAGTAACGAAAGAACCGAAAAGCGGTTCCGAATTTCCTTCCGGTAATACGGTTTATTTCGGCGCATTTTTGCTGAAATAAATTTCTCCAAAAAAGAATTGCAAAGTCCGTTATTCTTAAATATATTTAATCTTTAATATTCTAATAAAATTGCGGTTTTGAAAGGAACGTCAATTTATGTCTGATTTTACAGGCTATAAAACATTCGCTAAAATTTTTGTTTGGTTCGTATTTATTTATGTCGTTCTCTTTCAATTTATTATTCCGTTCAATTCGCTTTTCCCTGCGCCTTCGATTATGCTCGAAAGCATTCCGGATTTATTTTCCAAATACAAATTCGCAAGCGCATTGGGCTTGACTTTTAGCGCGGTTTTGTTCATTCCGATTGGCGGATTTGCTTGTTTTTATTACACTAAAACGCCTGTCATAAAATCATTTTTAAAATACGATTTCACGCGCTGGCTTCCGTCGATGTTTAATTTTTTCCCGCTTGTCTTTTTTGTTTTCATTTTCGCGCTTTGGATAGGCGATTCTTTAATCGGCGAAATTATCGCTTTAATGCTTGTTTCCGGTTTCGACCAGAAAATCGCGATGTCGCACAGAATTAAGAAATTGCCGTTGCATTTCGGATTGTTTGCCAAATCGGCGGGAATGAGCGATAGGGAAATTTACGGAAAAATTTACGGTAAACTTCTTTTGCCGTACGCGTTTGAGAAAATCGGCGCGCTTTTTCTTTCCGGTTGGATGTACGCGTTTTTTTATGAAGTAATTTCGGGAAATTACGGCGTTGGAACGGTTCTTTTTACGACAATAAAATACGGCGACACGTCCGCATTTTTCTTAATTATTCTGATTATGATTATCGTAATTTACGTTACGTCGCTTTTGTTCAAATTAATTCAATATAAAGTCGTGCATTGGATACCCGATGAATTCTGATTTCATTTTACATATCGAAAATTTAACAAAAGAATTTTATTCGCCTACCGGCTATAAATTAAGATTATTTGAAGATTTAAGTTTTAATGTTTTGCCGAATCAAACAACGACTGTTTTTGCGCCGCAAGGTTCAGGGAAATCCACGCTCTTGAAAATACTTGCCGGATTGGATAACGGTTACGAAGGCGAAGTTAAAATTAAGGACGACGGAAAAGTATTGCTAATTCCCGATAAACCGGATTCGTTCCAATGGCTTTCGGTAGTTGATAACGTTAAGTTTTTTGCCAAAAATCTTGACGAAAGCGAAATAAGAAAAATCTTTGACGACGTCGGACTTTCCGGTTACGAAAATCATTTTCCCCATCCGAAAAGCGCCGGTTTCCGGTTTAGAATTTCGCTTGCGCGCGCGCTTGCGTTAAAGCCGTCGGTAATTTTAATCGACGACTATTTCAAAAACATCGCGGATTTCGAAACTTATTCGGAAATACTTGAACTTGTGAGAAAGTTAAATATCGTTTATGATAAAATAACTTTCGTAATAACGACCGCTAATTTAACCGAAGCCGTATTTCTCGGCGAGCAAATTTTGCTTTTGGGAAAACATCCGGCGCATTTGATTGCAACGATTGAAAACGTTTTGCCGGCAAATCGCGACAGTAAAATTTTAAGAACCGGAGAATTCGAAGAGAAAATTAATTTTTGTAAAAATAAAATTTACGAATACGATAAAAACATCGTTTTGAAATACGGATTGTAAATTGTGCGTTCCACAAAAAACGGAAGATAATCGATGAAAGAAAACATTGAAAAACTCAGAAAATTAAGAGAAGAAGCCAAACTCGGAGGCGGCGAAAAACGAATTGCCAAACAACACGAAAAAGGTAAACTAACCGCGCGCGAGCGCATCGATTTGCTTTTGGACGAAGGAACTTTCGAGGAAATCGATATTTTTGTAACGCACCGTTCAAGCGACTTCGGTTTGGACAAACAAAAATATTTCACCGACGGCGTGATTACCGGTTTCGGAAAAATTCACGGAAGACCGGTCGCCGTTTTCAGTCAGGATTTTACGATTTTCGGCGGCTCGCTTTCCGAAGCGCACGCGGAAAAAATTGTTAAGCTTATGGATATGGCGATGAAGCTCGGCATTCCGATAATCGGATTGAACGATTCCGGCGGCGCGAGAATTCAGGAAGGCGTTGTGAGTTTGGGCGGTTATGCCGATATTTTTTTAAGGAACACGCTTGCCTCAGGCGTGATTCCGCAAATTTCCGCGATTCTCGGACCAAGCGCAGGCGGCGCGGTTTATTCGCCTGCAATTACCGATTTTATTTTTATGGCGCGCGGAACAAGTTATATGTTTGTAACTGGTCCGAACGTGGTAAAAACAGTTACGCACGAAGAAGTTTCGTTTGAAGATTTGGGGGGCGCGGAAACTCATGCGGTAAAAAGCGGCGTTGCGCATTTTGCTATGGACAGCGAAATGGAAGTTCTCGACGGCATACGGAAACTTATGGAATTTATTCCGCAAAACTGGAAAGACCGTCCGCCGGAGAAAGAATTTGATTTTTCGCAAAATTTGATTGTTCCCGAATTAAACGAAATTGTGCCTGACAATCCGAACAAACCTTATGATATGAAGCGGGTAATAAAACTTCTGGTTGACGACGGCGAGTTTTTTGAGGTTCACAAAGATTTTGCCGAAAATATCGTCGTTGGATTTGCGCGCATCGGCGGAGTTTCCGTGGGAATAATTGCAAATCAACCTGCTGTTTTGGCAGGCGTTCTGGATATTCAATCTTCGAGAAAAGCCGCGCGGTTTGTCCGTTTTTGCGATGCGTTTAATATTCCGCTTTTGGTTTTGGAAGACGTGCCAGGATTTTTGCCTGGAACCGACCAGGAATGGAACGGAATAATTACTAACGGCGCGAAACTTTTGTTTGCATTCAGCGAAGCCACGGTTCCAAAAGTTACGGTTATTACGAGAAAAGCGTACGGCGGCGCTTACGACGTGATGAATTCCAAACACATAAGAGGCGATTTTAACTTCGCTTGGCCTTCCGCCGAAATTGCGGTTATGGGTCCGAAAGGTGCTGTGGAAATTCTTTTCAAATCGCAAATTGAAAAATCGGACGACCCGCAGAAAAAAACGGAGGAACTGATTGAAGAATACAGAAAGAAATTTGCCAATCCGTACATTGCCGCAATGCGCGGTTACGTGGACGACGTAATTGAACCGTCGGAAACGAGAATGCGATTGGTAAACGCTTTTCAAACGCTCAAAACCAAAGTCGATAAAAATCCGGATAAAAAGCATTCGAATATTCCGTTGTAAAAAATCCTTCCTTTACACACAGCGTAAGAATTATCTGTCGGGGCAACTTCCGGGTTGCCTCGCAATCTTTCTATCGAAAAATTTTTTATTGAAATTCATCGGTTGAAAAACGCAAAGCCTTTCCTTAATTAGCCAAACGAAAGTTAGTATAAATTGTTTTTATAAACTGACTTTATAAAAGTATAAATAGACTTTATAGCTTAAAAAAATAATTGTGCGTTTTTGCCTTAAAAACAAACAATATTTCTGGCATTAATATTGCAATTATTTAAATGTTTAGGGGGAGTTTATTTTTTATTAAAATTGAAAGGCTGACGTGTATTTGTACGTTTTTATTATAGTGAGTATTGCGACGGTAATTTTACTAACGATTTTTTTCAATTGGTACAGAAAAATCAATAAATAAATTTCCCCAAACTCAAAGCAATTGAAAATTCTTTCCGAGGAAATTCGTCGTTTCCCCAAAGGCGGTTTTTTGTTTCCGCAACTTACGATATTTTTACTTAAATTTTAATTTTGTAAAACTCATCATTTGGACGTAGTTATGAAAATCGACGAAATTAAATTAAGCAAAGACCTAATCAAAAAAAGCCGCTATTCCAAATTTCAAGATTTCCATAATTTAATGGCGTATCGCGTTACGGACATTTTGCTTGTTTCAAGCTTGTACGATTCGTATGTGTTCGAGGAAGACGGACGTTTGTACGAACTTATCAGAAAAGAATATCTCGGTTTGAATTTAAGTCACTCGCCTGAATTATTTCAAGTTTCCAGCTCAAAAGAGGCGTTAAAACTTGCGAAAAAAGAAGAACGCTTCAAACTTATTGTTGTTACAATGCACATCGAGGATATGTCCGCCGTTAAATTTGCTAAAATGTTGCGGAAAGAGGGAATTAAAGTTCCGATTGTTCTTTTGGGCTATGATAACCGCGACCTTGCGGAATTAATTTCTTCGCCCGACTCTAAAGTTTTCGATAAAATTTTTGTTTGGCAAGGCGATTACAGATTGTTGGTCGGTATAATAAAATTTATCGAGGATAGAAAAAATATCGATAACGACGTGAAAACCGTGGGCGTTCAGGTTATTCTTGTTATTGAAGACAGCGTAAGATATTATTCATCGTTTCTTCCGGTAATTTATCTTGAATTATTCAAGCAATCCCAAAATTTATTGATGGAAGGCGTAAACTTGCCGCATAAGTTTTTGCGTATGCGCGCGCGTCCTAAAATCATTCTTTGTTCGGATTACGAAGAGGCGATGAAATATTACAAGAAATACAAAGAATCAATCCTCGGAATAATTACGGACGTTGATTTCAAGAAAAACGGCAAAACCGATAAAATGGCAGGTATCAAATTAACGCGAAAAATCAAAAAAGATTATTCCGATATCCCAGTTTTGGTTCAATCGAATCGTATTGAGAACCGGCAACTTGCTTACGACGCCGGCGCGGCGTTCCTTTATAAAGATTCGCCCACCTTGTTGAACGATTTGCGAAAATTCATGAAAGAAAATTTCAGTTTCGGCGATTTTGTTTTCAGAAACGAAAAAGGAGAAGAAGTCGCGCGCGCGAAAAATCTTGAAGAATTGGAAGAAAAACTTAAAATAATACCTGACGAAAGTTTGTTGTATCATGCGCACAGAAATCACTTTTCCAATTGGTTGAAAGCAAGAACCGAATTTTATCTTGCAAATAAATTACGCTACAAAAAAGTTTCCGATTACAAATCCGCCGAAGAACTCCGCCAGATGTTGATAAAAACATTGTCGGAATACAGAATAAACCGCGAGCGTTCGGTAATTTCCGAATTCAGAAAGGAAACGTTCGGTATTTCCAGCACTTTTTCGCGAATCGGCGGCGGTTCAATCGGCGGAAAAGCGCGCGGATTGTCGTTTATGAACTCGCTTATTTACAATCTGGAACTCGGCGAAAAATTCGACGGAATCAGAATTTTTGTTCCGTCGCTTGTTGTTTTGGCTACCGATGTTTTCGATTCTTTTATGGATATGAATAATTTGTGGGAATTCGCGTTAAACTGCGAAAACGACGAGAAATTGGTCGAACGTTTCATTACCGCAAACTTTTTCCCCAACGACGTAATAAACAAACTTTACGAATTACTTTCGGTTTTAACCTCGCCGATTGCGGTGCGTTCGTCTTCGTTGCTTGAAGATTCGCAAGGACAACCGTTCGCCGGCGTTTATGAAACAATTATGTTGCCGAACCGCCATCCTGACATTAACATTCGCGTGGCGCAGTTGATTTCAGCGATAAAACACATTTACGCTTCGACGTATTACAAGAGTTCCAAAGATTATATTAAGATGACGACTTACCGCCTCGAAGAAGAAAAAATGGCTGTGATAATCCAAAAATTGGAAGGCGTGGAAGTAAACGGCAGATTTTATCCTGAGATTTCCGGCGTGGCGAAGTCTTACAATTTTTATCCGGTTTATCCGGCAAAATCGGAAGACGGCATCGCGTCGGTTGCGCTTGGGTTAGGTAAAATTATCACCGACGGAGGAAACGTATTAAGGTTTTCCCCGAAATATCCTGAACACATTATTCAGTTTTCCTCGGTTGAAAATACTTTGAAATACAGTCAGCACGAGTTTTTTGCGCTTGAATTAAACGAGGAACTTGACGACTTAAATCTTTCAGAAGACAAATTTATTAGGAAGTATTATTTATCCGACGCTGAAAAAGATGGAATGCTGACTTATACAGCCTCGACTTATTCGCCTGATAACAACGCGATATACGACGGAATTTCAAGACCAGGGCCGCGGGTTTTCACGCTTGCGCCGTTATTAAAACATAAAGTTTTTCCGTTAAGCGAATTAATAAATTTAATTTTGAAAATCGGCAAATGGGGAATGGGAACGCCTGTTGAAATAGAGTTTGCCGTAAAACTGAACGTTCCACGCGGCGAAAGAAGGGAATTTGCAATTTTGCAAATGCGTCCTTTGGTAGTAGCAAGCGAACTTGAAGATTTAAACATTTCCGATATTCCAGAAGAACAAATATTGTGTAAAAGTGCAAACGCCTTGGGACACGGACGTTTTGAAGACGTTAAAGATGTTATTTTTGTTGATAAAAATTTGTTCGAGCGTTCAAAAACAAGAGCGGTTGCCGAAGAGATAGCAAAAATTAATTCGAGATTAATTAACGAGAAACGTCCGTACATTTTAATTGGAATGGGACGCTGGGGAAGTCTTGACCCGTGGCTGGGAATTCCGGTTACGTGGGAAAACATTTGCGGCGCTAAGGCAATTGTTGAAACAAACTTTGAGGATATGGACGTCGAGCCGTCGCAAGGTTCGCACTTTTTCCAAAATTTAACCTCGTTCAAAATCGGGTATTTTACAGTCGCGCGAACCGATAAGGATAATTACGTCGATTGGGATTGGCTTTACAAAATCAAACCGTATTCAAAAACGAAGTTTGTCCGCCATTTAAGATTTAAAAAAACGCTTTCGGTAATTATTAACGGAAGAACGCACGAAGGCGTAATTTGCAAACCGAAAGAGGAAAAGAAATAAAATCGCGGTCATTGCGAGCGGAGTGAAACGGAGCGCGGCTCCGCCCAAGGCGGACTGTTAGTTTTGTAAACAAAATTTCCTTCGAGGTACTTGTTCCTCGAAGGTGGCAAGAAACTCTGTTTAATACCTTCAACGAACGAGTACGTTGAAGGAATACGTAATAAGCATCGAAGCTCCGCCTAAGGCGGACTGTCGGTTCAGTTAGCAAAGGCTGAATATTAAACAGATTGCTTCACCGCTCCAGACGTCGCGGTTCGCAATGACGTTGGTTTTCTTTGTTTTTTATTTTCTTCCTTCCCCGAATTTCCCGGGTTCAAAACTCGGTAGAAAGTAATTTACATTTTCGGCGTAATCGGTGAGCGCGTTTTCAAATTCCGCTTCTTTTTGCGCGTTATAAATTTGCGCGGACGCCGCCGAACCGTAAACCGAACCTGCGTGAAAGAACAATCCGATTCCGGCAAACAACGCGCCTGCGAGGTTTTTATGATTAGAAAACTTGTAAGCCGCCAAGCCGTAAAATAATCCGCTTGCCAAAAACGCCGTAATTCCGTCCGAATAATTTTCCGTGTAAATTTTACCTGCGCCTGGAATTATCGCGGAAAGCAAAGCCGCAGTCGTCGGGTCTTTTTTCTCTATTGTTTTTCTTTTATGGTAAAATTCCGCAATTGTTTCAGCTTCGCCGAAATCGTAAATATTTAACAATTTCGCCGAGTCCGGCAACGTTGCGTCCGGCAAATAAAATAAGGAAAAATATTTCAGTTTAAGCAATTCTCTGTTGTATTTCGAGGGAAATTTTTCAAGCGGATTTTTATTGTTGAAAAAGTAGGCGTAATCTTTGCGAATGAATTTTGTCCGGTAAAATTCTGCTCGCGCTTCCGGTTCGAGATTTGAGAAAAAGAAAAGTCCTTTGAAATAATCTTCCGCTTCGTTGTAACGTTGTAAGTTACACAAACAAATTCCCGCCCACAATCGCAGAGTGTCGTTTGTAGTTTGGGGAAGAACCGCGATGTATTCGTCGAACGCTCGAATGTAATCGCCAGTGGCGTATAAGTTGTTCGCAAATTTTATTCGATTGGGAACCGAGAAAAAATCGCCTTGCTGTGCGAAATACGGTTCGAAGAAAAACGAGAAAAAATTTATCGCAACAAAAATTACGGCAATTAGTTTTTTGTTCAATTCTTTTCCTGAAAATTAAGAATTTTAATTTCCGAAATATAAAGCCAATCGCGACAATAGAAAATTAATTTTTCCTTTGAGTTTTCGTTTCCGAAAATTTTCACTCTTGTTTTTTTTCATTATTTTTGGACTTCAATTTTTACGGAGAAAAAATGAAATTTAACAGAAGAACGCATAATAACGGAGAACTTCGCGCGGCGAACGTCGGCGAAAAAGTTACGCTAAACGGCTGGGTAAATTCGCGCCGCGATTTGGGCGGATTGATTTTCATTACGGTTCGCGACCGTTACGGGATTACGCAAATTGTTTTCGAACCGGAAAAACAAAAGCTTTACGAAACCGCAAAAAAACTCAGAAGCGAATTTGTTATTTCGGTTGAAGGCGTCGTAAGAGCGCGACCGGACGGAATGGTAAATCCGAAAATGGCGACCGGCGAGATTGAAGTTGTTGCTGAGAAGTTAATAATTTTGAACGAAGCCGAAACGCCGCCGTTCCCGATATCCGACAAAATAGACGCAAGCGAAGAATTGCGATTGAAATACCGCTATCTCGATTTGCGAAGAACCGAATTGCAACAAGCGCTTTTGTTACGGCATAAAATGTATCAAATCGTTCGCCGCTTTTTTGACGAGCGCGATTTTATTGAGGTTGAAACGCCGGTGTTGATGAAAAGCACCCCGGAAGGCGCGCGCGATTACCTTGTGCCGAGCCGTTTGCACAAAGGCAAATTTTACGCGCTTCCGCAATCGCCGCAAACATACAAGCAGTTGCTGATGGTCGCCGGGTTCGACAGATATTTCCAAATTACCAAATGTTTCCGCGACGAGGATTTGCGCGCCGACCGTCAGCCGGAGTTTACGCAAATAGACGTTGAAATGTCGTTTGTCGATACCGAAGATATTTTCGAAATCGTTGAAGACTTGATGAAACGACTTTTCAAAGAAATTAAAAATTACGAATTAAAACTTCCGCTACCGAGAATTTCCTACGACGAAGCAGTGAATAAATACGGCAGCGATAAGCCGGATTTACGGTTCGGACTTGAAATTATTCACTTGAACGACGTTGTTAAAAATTCCGAATTCAAAGTATTTGCGGAAAATTCGGGGGAGAACGGAATTATAGGCGCGTTGCTTGTTGAAAATTCAGCAGATTATTCGCGTAGTAAATTGGACGCATTAACCAAATACGTAAAAGAGTTGGGCGCAGGCGGTTTGATTTGGATGAAAATAAACAACGGCGAAATTCAATCGCCGATTGCGAAGTTTTTATCGGAGAACGAGAAAACTGAAATAATTAACAAAACCGGCGCAAAGGAAGGCGATTTAATTTTAATTATTGCCGGAAACAAACAAAAAATGTTGCCTGTGCTTGGCGCGTTGCGTTTGGAAATCGCGCGTCGCAACAACTTAATTGACGGGAATTCCGAGCCGTCTTTGCTTTGGGTTACGGATTTCCCGCTTTTGGAATGGGACGAGGAAACTCAAAGATTTTACGCGATGCATCATCCTTTCACTTCGCCGAGAATTGAAGACTTGCCGTTGCTTGATTCAAATCCCGAAAAGGTCAAAGCCCGCGCTTACGATTTGGTTCTTAACGGAAACGAAATTGCAGGCGGAAGCATCAGAATTCACAATCGCGACGTGCAAGAAAAAATGTTCCGCGCTTTGGGAATTTCCGAAGAAGAAGCGGAAGAGAAATTCGGATTTTTGCTTAACGCTTTCAAATACGGCGCGCCGCCGCACGGCGGAATTGCGTTCGGGTTTGACCGCTTGGCAATGTTGTTTGCAGGACGCAGTTCAATACGCGACGTTATCGCTTTCCCGAAAACCACAAGCGCGCTTTCGTTAATGGACGATTCGCCTTCGTACGTTAGCGAGGAGCAATTGAAGGAGTTGCATATAAAGATTCGAGAAGATGAATAAATAGACATTGCCTTCAAGGCGTTGGTCGCCTTGAAGGTAATGGAAAACGGCGTCTAATCCACACAAACTTTTCCCACGTAAAAGCAAAAATATTATTAACTTTATTATTTAAAATTCAATTATCTACGCCTTACTTTATGAAGAAAATCTTAACCAAAATAGCGGTTGCATTGATTGTATTGGGAGTGATTTTTATCGGAATTATCGCGGCTCTCAATTATTATGTTTTGCCAAATTACGTTGCGGTGCCTGAAGTTCGCGTTCCGAATATTGTCGGTTTGCAACGCGAAATTGCGGTTCAAAAATTAAAAGAGAAAAAACTTACGCCTGTTAAAAAAGGCATTAAATACACACTTGAAGTTCCGAAAGGCAGAATTTTGTTTCAAAATCCTCGCGCAAACAGTTTGGTAAAGGAAGGAAGACGCGTTTATTATTGGGTAAGCGGAGGCGAACCGCTCGTGGAAATGCCGAAAGTTATCGGAAAAACAATTCGCGACGCGCGCGTAACTTTGCAGCGGCTCGGACTTGAAATCGGCGAGGTTGAGAAAGTCCGCTCCGAATTTCCCAATAACACGGTGATTGACCAAAGCGTAAAACCTGGCGACCAAATTGCAAAAGGCGACACGGTGGATTTGCAAGTCAGCATTGGACCTCGTTTGGGAATGGTTCGCGTTCCCGCTTTAATAGCAAAAACATTAAAGCAAGCAAAACGGATTTTACGCAAATATAATTTGAAAGTCGGGAAAATCATTTATCAAAAGTCCGAAAATCTTTTGCCGAATACGGTAATCGACCAAATGCCGAACGAGGACGCATTAATTAACGTGGGCGACAGCGTGGATTTGGTGGTGACGAAATGAAAGCGATAAACGCGCAAATAGTGAATTTCAAAAGCGATTTTGCTTGGAAGTTTTTCAGCGAGAAGTTCCGCGTTCCGTTTGAGAAAAGGAAGTTCGACAGTTTCGGTTTGTTAATTAAAACCGACGAACCGATGTTTCTTGTCTCGCATTACTCGCTCGAGTATTTTCGCGGGGAAAACGAAATATTTACGGTGGGGAATTTTAACGAATTGAACGAATTCGCTCGCGAACTTTCGCTGGAAGAACTCGAGGTCGGAGAATTTGCGCAAAACGTTTTGTCAAATTACGAGAGTTACGACGACGGCGAAATGGAAATTGCCGGCAAGCGTTTTTTCTTGAACGAACCGCATGTTATGGGAATTTTGAACGTAACGCCTGATTCGTTTTCCGACGGCGGGGAATTTTTCTCGAAAGGAAAAGCGCTTGAACACGCGTTTGAGATGCTCGAAAACGGCGCGGAAATTATCGACGTCGGCGGGGAATCCACGCGACCAGGCGCGGAAAAAGTAAACGTTCACGAAGAATTGGAGCGCGTGGTCCCGGTAATCGAGGAAATAAAATCCAAAAGACCGGACGCGATTATTTCAATCGATACGACAAAAGCGGAAGTAGCCGATGCCGCTTTGCAAGCCGGCGCAAGCATCGTTAACGACATTAACGCTTTCGAAAGTGATATAAAATTGCTCGACGCCGTAAAAAAGCATAACGCCGCTTACGTTCTGATGCATATGAAAGGAACGCCGCAAACGATGCAACAAAATCCGTATTACGACGAACCGGTGAGCGAGATTTACGATTTCCTGAAAAACAAAATTAATTTTCTCACCGGTTACGGAATTAATAAAATAATCATCGACCCGGGCATCGGTTTCGGCAAGCGCATATTCGATAATTATGAAATCATTAATCGCCTCGACGAATTCAAAGGTTTGGGTTATCCGATTTTAATCGGGCTTTCGAGAAAATCTTTCCTCGGAAATTCGCTCGGACTTGAAGTAACAGAGCGCGATAACGCAACGGTTGTCGCGGAGACGATTTCTGTAATGAACGGCGCAAGGTTTGTGAGAACGCACAACGTGAAAAACGCGGTTCAGATGAAAACGGTTTTGAATTTTACCAATTATTCCGAAACGATTTTATAGATGTGGGAAATTTTTAAAATAGGGTTCATTTCGTTCCGGGTTATTGATATTGTCGATATCGCGCTCGTTTCCCTTATTTTTTATCAACTTTATAAAATAATGAAGGGAAGCGCCGCGATTCAAATTTTTATCGGTTTGTTGATTGTTTTGGGACTTTCTTTCATTGCCCAACTTACCGGAATGCGGACGCTTACTTGGCTTCTGAAATTGCTTACCGATATTTGGGTAATCGCATTCATTGTGATTTTTCAACCTGAAATCCGTCGCTTTTTAATGGCAATCAGTAAAAATAAAATTCTTCAATTTTTCAGAGGGGAAACCGCCGAGAAGCAAGTGAATGTTTCGGAAGAACTTGCGGAAGCGGCGTTTGAACTTTCCCAACATCAGCACGGCGCGTTGATTGTAGTTGAGCGCGCGAACGAGTTAAAAGCGATAGTCGAGGCGGAAGGCGTTACGCTTTTATACGCAAAATTAAGCAAAGAACTGTTGCGGAATATTTTTTATCCGAAAACCCCGCTTCACGACGGCGCGGTAATTGTTTCCGGCGATATTATTGTAGCGGCGCATTGTATTTTGCCGTTATCTGGCACAAAAGAAATTAACGGAAT
>WGAL01000097.1 GCA_015494845.1 Melioribacteraceae bacterium | reverse complement strand
CAATAAACAAGGAAGAAAAACAAACTCACGCCGCTTGCCATTCCAAAACCGCCTTTGCGCAACATAGTGCCGAGCGGCGCGCCGATTAGAATAAAAACAATGCAAGCAAACGGAAGCGAATATTTTTTGTGAATTTCAACTTCGTAACGGTTTATTCTTTTTTTGCTGTTTCGTATTCTCATAAGTTGCGAGCGAATTGAACTGCGCGCGATTGTAATCCGGCTTCTTACCGCGTTAAGAACTTGAAGGAAATCTTTTGGCTTTTTCTTTTTCGTCGGAATAATATCCGGCGGGGAAAAATTTGCTCTTACTTTTTCGTCAAGCTGCACAAAATAATTTTTGTGAATTTTTTCGAGACTATCGACAATCGCAATCATTGCCGGCGCGCCGAGTTCGCGGTCGCCGCGTTGCAAATCCGTAGTTTGCTTAAATGTAAATTCGTCTGCGGGCAAAGCAATTTTATGATGCTTGAATTTGATTCGCGTGTACTTGTTTTTCTCTTTCAAATCCGCTTCGTGAATTTCGCCGTCGAACAAATCGAGAATCAGTTTCAGTTTGTTTTTCGATAAATAAATTTTCCCTTTCTTTGCCGTAAGCAGAACCGATTTGTAATAGTTGGAATTGTCGTAAATTGTTAAGTTTTTTAGCGTGTTGGTTTCATTGTCGATTTCCCTCGCAAGAATTGAGTAATGAGGAATTTCTGTTGAGAAAACGCCTGGAACCAAAGAAATCGTAGGTTTCTTTTTCGAGATGTCGTACATCAGCAAACGTGCCGCGTGGTTTGCGTTCGGGTAAACGTAATTGTTAAACCAAACCAAAAAGAAAAACAATCCGACGCTCGCAATCAAAGGCGCAATCATCGTCCGGTATAAACTTACGCCTGCGGATTTCATTACGGCGAGCTCGTTGTTTTGCGCCATCATTCCGAACGCCATTAACGTCGCAACCAAAACCGCCATCGGCACAACGAGAACTAGCATCCACGCGAGGTTAAAAACGATAAGTTTTGTAATTACCCAAGCGCTCAAACCCTTGCCTACAAGGCGGTCGGCGAATTTCATCAAGAATTGCAAAAGAAAAATAGCCATCAAAGTAATTACGGAAAAGAAAAAAGGATAAACGTGGTTCTTGAGAATATATTTATCTAAAATTTTCAAAATAAATTTTACGCTTTTTTTATTTAGGCAAAACTAATTAACTTGTAAAATTAATATATTTGTTTGTTAATAAAAATTAATTGTAGTTTGAAAGGGAGCACAAGATGAAAGAAGTATTGAATTTCGCAAAGAAAAATTTCAATTCTTACGTGGACGAATTAAAAGATTATTTGAGAATTCCGAGTGTAAGCACCGACCCGAAATTTAAAAATGACGTAAACAAGTGCGCTGATTTTGTCGTAACAAAATTAAAAGACGCCGGAATGAAAAACGTAAAGAAAATAAAAACAGAAGGGAACCCTTTGGTTTACGGCGAATGGCTCGAAGCGAAAGGAAAACCGACGATTTTAATTTACGGACACTACGACGTTCAACCTGCCGACCCGTACGAACTTTGGGATAACGACCCGTTCGAACCGGTAATTAAAGACGGCAAAATTTACGCTCGCGGCGCAGACGACAACAAAGGACAAAATCTTATTCATATCAAAGGCGTTGAAGCGTATTTGAAAGTTCACGGCGAATTGCCTGTAAACGTTAAATTTTTAATCGAAGGCGAAGAAGAAGCCGGTGGCGAAAGTATTGAGAAATTCATTAAAGATAAAAAGAATAAAAAATTGCTGAAATGCGACGCGGTTTTAATTTCCGATACGAGTATGTACGCGCCGAATATTCCCACAATCACTTACGGTTTGCGCGGATTGGCTTATCTTGAAGTTCACGTTACCGGACCAAACCGCGATTTACACTCGGGAAGTTTCGGCGGCGCGATAAATAATCCCGCAAACGAACTTGCGCGAATGATTGCGAAATTGCACGACAAAAGAAATCGCATTACGATTCCGGGTTTTTACGACGACGTTTTGAAACTGACGAAGAAAGAAAAAGAAAATTTCGCGTCGTTGAAATTCAGCGATAAAAAAATGGCGCGGGAATACGGCGTGCGCGAATTGTGGGGCGAAAAAGGTTACTCGACGCTTGAAAGATTGTGGACGCGTCCCACGCTCGACGTAAACGGAATTTACGGCGGTTACACGGGAGAAGGCGCAAAAACGGTTCTGCCTTCGAAAGCGGTCGCTAAAATCAGTATGCGACTTGTGCCGAATCAAGACCCGAAAAAGATTGCGCGTATGTTCAAAAAATACATTAAGGAAATTGCGCCGAAAAGCGTTAAAGTAGATGTTATCGATTTGCACGGCGGACGTCCTGCACTGATTCCGTTGAACGATCCGTATTTGCAAGCGGCGGCTCGCGCAACCTCGAAAGTATTCGGAAGAAAAACGGTTTACACGCGCGAAGGCGGTTCCATTCCGATAGTGGTTGATTTTATGGAACAACTTAAAGCGCCGGTAATTTTAATGGGCTTCGGACTTGAAACCGACGATATTCATTCGCCGAACGAACATTTCCCGTTAAATAATTTTGAACGCGGAATTTACAGTTCGATACATTTCTTCGACGAAGTGGCAAAAATGAAATAAATAATAATAGAAATGAAAATGCAAAGAAAAATTGCAAACATATTGGTAATTGTCGGATTTTTGGCGCTAATTCTTGCGGCTTGTTCGAGCGAAGAAAAACCTAAACACAGGGGGTTAGGTTCTTCCGGGGACGCCGCGCATTCGGCAATGAAAGAAAAATCGACGCGCGAGTACAAGTTGGAACACGAGAAAAAATTGAAGAGAAAACGCGTTCCATGCGACACGCTCTCGCTTGAAGAATATGTGCTTGAAAATTATCCTGCCGGAACGTTGCTTGTTGTAATGGACAGAACAACGCCTGATAAATTGCCGAAACCTGCCGTAATTTATTACCGCAAAGGCGGGAAAAAATACGTTTTTGCGTTGCTCGCAAAATCCAAACCTGGCGAGCGGAATATTGAAACGAAAAACGTTGTGGGTTACGAATCGAGTTTTATTAATCTCGACAGCACAAAACTCGGAACGGCGTTTTTCTTCTTGACGCTTTATGAGTGCGTCGATAATAATTTTCACGAAGTTTGGTCCGCTCCTGTACCGATTCACGGCGGTTTTAACAGAATGAAACTAAAACGGTGGAGACCGAAAAATATTCTTTACGTTGAACTCAATTACGAGGACGGAATAATTTCCGGTCACAGAAATTACAATTTCTTCCTTGTCGATGGAATTCGCAAGCCGCCGCATTTGCTTGAAACTTACGTGGGAATTGCGCACAAGCGAACGATGACGGATTTGAATCACGATAAATATCCGGATTATTACGAATACCGTTATATCGACTCGACCTACTACGTTAAACTTGTCGATTCCATTCCGTTTTATTGGGATACAACAAGGAAACTTTACGTAACAAAGGTTAATCCGCGTTGGACAAGACCATATTAAGGTATTAAAGAATTATGGCTTTTAAAATTTACACGAAAACAGGAGACAAAGGCACCACAGTTTTATTTGGCGGCGACAGAGTTTCCAAAAATCATCCGCGTCTTGACGCTTACGGCACGGTGGACGTGTTAAATTCGCATCTCGGACTTGCCGCGGCATTTGTTAAAGATGAAAAATTAAAGAAAATAATCTTACGATCGCAAAACGAATTGTTTGATTTAGGCGGCGATTTGGCTACGCCGCTCGAAAAAACAAATTTGAAAATAACAAGAATTGACGACTCTTATATCGAGCGACTTGAAAAAACAATTGACGAGTTACAAGAAGTTTTGCCGGAATTGAAAGTTTTTATTTTACCAGGCGGAAACCCTGCGGCAGGACACTTGCAAGTTGCAAGAGCGGTTTGCAGAACCGCGGAAAGAAAAACGGTTTTACTTGCGGAAACTGAAAAAATTAACGAAAAAGTAATCGTCTATTTGAACCGTTTATCCGATTTATTGTTTGTTCTTGCCCGTTACGCTAATTATGTAGAAGGAATTCCGGAACCGGTTTGGGAACCAGGGAAATAAAAAATTGTTAAACAATCCTAAAAATCCCTCAAATTTATTGGGGGTGAAATTGGTTTCGACGGGGTTATTTGGTCTTTGAAACGCGTGCCGTGTTCCGCAGACACGTTAAACGGCGGACAAAAAATAACTGGCGAATCTAACTTCGCACTCGCTGCGTAAATAAAATCGCAGCCGTTCTCCTTTCCCTTTCGTCCTGGGGATTGGAAGAACGCCGTTTGGGACGATAGCCGAGCCGAGCTTCCGGGTAGGCAAGGCGAAACTCTTACCGGAATAGCGGCGTAAAGTTCTGTTTGTCGCGCTTTGCGTCGCGAAACAACTGCGACAAACTACGCACGTAGTGTTTCACTGACAGGTAACTCCGGACGCGGGTTCGACTCCCGCCACCTCCACTATTTACCGTAAGCTAAAATTACAATGTAGAGACGCGATTAATCGCGTCTCCGTTGCTAAAAACGCCGACCTTCAAAATGTTATTTCAAAAGCCAGATTCTTGAATAAGGCGGTAGGTTTTCGTATCTTTTTAGTTCCGTATTTTTTCAATAATATTAGTGATAAAAATGAAATTTCGCGCCTTTTTACTCTTTTTTTTTGTGATTGTCGCATTAAATTTTGCCGCAATTAAAATAAAACCGATTAACCGCGTTTTTAACGAAAAATTATCAGCGAACGAATTTTTTCCTTCGGCAACGCGAAAACAAATAGATTTGTCGCACGGTTGGACCGTTTATTCGCCAGAAAATCCCGCAAAAAAAATAAAACTCGATATTCCCGCGCTTTTTTCGGAAGGCAATTCACTTATTTTTACGAATGAATTTATTCTTACTCAAACGCAAATCGATAACTTTGACGTTTACGTTCATTTTGAAGGAATTGAAAATTTTGCCGAAGTTTCAATAAACGAGCAAGGCGTAATCAAACGTCCGAACAGCGCAATACCGTTTACGATAAATATTCCAAGCGAAATATTGCTTCCAAACGAGCCGAATAAATTAAAGATAAAAGTAACATCCGAATTAACTTCTTATTCCACAATCCCGCAATTACAGCGCTTTCTTTTTCCAGAACATTTTGGCGGAGTTCTTGGAAATATTTACATCGAATTAATACCCAAGAACCGTATTTCGTCCGTTGATTACGATTTTTCTTTATTTAAAAAACGGAAAAAGACTTACGCGAGCATTGTATTTAATACAAAAACCGTTACGGAAACTTCCGGCAAATTTACGTTAAAATTAACTTTGTTTAACGATTCGTTAAAGGCGGTCGCGTCGGCTTCGGCTGTTTCGAATTTGAGTTCGCCTTCCGCCCGAATTGAAGTTAAATTGCATAATCCGGTTCTGTGGACGCAAAAAAATCCGAAATTGTATTACGCGAAAATTTCTTTTTTTGCCGGCGATACTCTTCTTGATGAAATTGCACTTGATGTTCCGCTACTTAAAATCTCAAAAGGCAAGAGCGGGGAACTGCAGTTGAATGGTATTCCATTAAAATTTCACGGCGTTACTTACGTTCCTTTTTCCGCCGCATCAAATCCGGATTTTTCTTACGACGTGATTAAGCGCGATTTGAAACTCGCTAAAAATCTCGGATTTAATTTCATTCGTTTTCCTAATCAAATTCCCGACGAAAAGATTGTAGAAATGTGCGCAAAAGAAGGCTTGCTCGTTTCCGTGGAAGTTCCAATAAATTTTTTGCCGAGCTCTCTTTGGGAAGATGAAATTTTTAATAAGACTTTGCTCGATTTTTCAAAAGAGCTTGTTGCGGAATATTCCAAATTTTACAATGTAATTCTTTTTGGAGCCGGTAATTCGCTTGTGCCGGATAATGAAAATCACATCGCTTATATAAATAAATTTGCAGAAATTGTTAAAAATAATTCGGACAAATTTTCTTTCGCTTCTTTTGTCGGATTTCCAAATGAGAAAACAAATGTAGATTTTGTTAATGTTGAGCTGTATTCTAAAATTAAAGCTAACGAAACATTAAATTTTCTTGCAAAGAGTAAAAATCTATTCTTAACCGGAACTTATCCGGCGTTTCTTGGAAGCAAATCCGGTTCGATAGTAAAAAATTCTTTTGAAGCTCAGGGAGCGTTTTTTAAGAAACTGCTTGGATTTTCGGTTCAAAACAATTTGCCGGGAGTTTTTGTAAATACATTGGTTGATTATTCCGGCGATTATAATTCGCTTTACGTTTCTTATTCGGAAAATCATTTGTATAAAATCGGCGTTTGTGGAATTGACAGAAAAGCGAATCGCACGGTTTACAATGTTGTTCGCGAAAAATTAAAACACGGCAAGAATATTGTTATTCCACTTGGCGTACGCAAGACTGACCTCCCCTTAATGTTTATTGTGATTCCGCTTTTCCTTGCGGCGTTGATTGCGTTCGTTATTAATTCGCGGCGGAAGTTCCGCGAGGACGCTTCGCGCGCGTTGCTTCGTTCATACAATTTCTTTTCCGATATTCGCGATATGCGTTTGCTTTCTGGATTTCATTCGTATTTTATGTTTGTTGTAAACGCCGCAACAATGGCGCTTTTGGTTTTGAACATCTTGTATTTTTTGCGCGCCAATATTATCC
>WGAL01000096.1 GCA_015494845.1 Melioribacteraceae bacterium | reverse complement strand
CATTTAAAGAAGCTATAAGAAAAACCGTTGAGTGGTACCTCGAAAACCGCGAATGGTGGGAGCGTATTATTTCAGGTGAATATCAAAATTACTATAAAACTCTTTACGAAAACAGAGGATAGAATGGCAAAAAAAATCTTTTTGATTTTGTTTGTTTTTACCGCGTTGCATTTTTCCCAAACAACTTTAACTAATGACGACGCATCGCAATTAGTAAATATGACGACAATTTCCGTTACGCTCGGCGGCGATTTTGTAATTACAGGAACATTTCCGGCTTCCGCAACCGAGCGCGTCGATCAATTTGTTACGCGAATGTTTAACCAAGCAAGGCAGGCGGAACTTTCAGCCGCAAGAACGCCCGAGCTAATTCAAGTGGTTCTCGATAAATATTCAAACTACGCCAAGCGTGGCATTAAATTGGTTCACAACGACGGAAGTTCTCAAATTATCGATTTGGAAAAATTCAGATTAACAGGAGATTTTAAATATAATCCGTATTTGAAAGACGACGACGTGCTTATTTTTCCGGCATACAAAAAAGAGCTTGATTTTGTCGAGGTTACAGGCGCAGTCAATAAACCGGTTACGTTTCAATATGTCGAAGGCGATACTTTCGGCGACGCATTGTTGTTTGCGCGCGGCGTAAGCGACGCGTATAAAAAAATCGACTACGTGGAAATTTCCCGTTTAAGTTTTGACGGGAAAGAAGAAAATGTTATTAGAATAAATCTCAATGACACGAATTTCAAATTGCAACGCGGCGACAGAATAAGGGTTGTTGCAAAAGCTTCATTAAAACGGAATTACAAAGTTTTGGTTCTCGGCGAAGTTAATAAACCCGGCTATATTTTTATTACAAAAGACAGCACCACAATAAAAGAAGTTATTAACAAAGCGGGCGGATTTAAGAAAACCGCGGATTTGAGAAATTCGAGATTGATTCGCGGCGCATTTATGATAAAATCGGAATTGGATAAAGATTTCTTTGCCGAAAAGAAACTCCCGATAAAAGAGAACCAAGAAGAACCGCTCGAAAAACTTTTCGATCCGAAAACAAATATTTTAGAATTACAAAGAATGGCTGATATTATTCCGGAAGATTCCGTCGTCTTTACGGCTGATAATATCTTGCGCCTTTCCAGCGCACAAGGCGGAATTGATTTTACGAAAGTGATGGACGATAGTTCCAGCGAGGGAAATTTTATTGTAAAAGACGGAGATATTATAATTATTCCCGAATTGACAAAACTCGTTTACGTTTACGGACAAGTAATGAACCCAGGATATTTCCAGTATAAAGACAGCGCAGATTACGATTATTATATTGAAAAAGCCGGTGGAATCGGGAAAAGGGCGAAAGACGAAATATATTTGATTAAGGGAAAATCCAAAGCTTGGATTGATATGACAGATAGCGACAGCAATTATAAAATTGAGTCAGGCGATTTTATTTGGGTTCCCAAAGACGTTCCGCGTAATTTTGATTTCTATTTGAGAAGAACCGCGCAAATTGCTTCAATTATTGCTGCCGCGGCAACAGTAATTTTGATATTTAAGTAGGAATTTGTTATGGCATACGATGTTGTAATTGTTGGGGCCGGAATTGTAGGTTTAGCCACGGGAGTTAATTTAATTGAGCAAAATCCGAAAATAAAAATTTTAATTCTCGAAAAGGAAAATCGCGTCGCAGCTCATCAAACAGGGCATAACAGCGGCGTAATTCATTCTGGAATTTATTACAAACCTGGAAGTTTGAAAGCGACGAATTGCCGCAGGGGATATGAAAAATTACTCGCTTTTTGCAACCAGAATGAAATTGAGTACGATATTTGCGGCAAAGTAATCGTTGCAACCGACGAGAAAGAACTGCCCTATCTCAAAACGCTTTACGAACGCGGGCTTGAAAACGGTCTAAAAAATTTGAAATTATTGAATGAAAATGAAATTAAAGAATATGAACCTCACGTAAACGGAATAAAAGGTATTCATGTTCCGCAAACCGGTATTATCGATTTCAGAAAAGTAGCCGAGAAATACGCCAATTTTATCAGAAAAAACGGCGGCGAAATTTTATTTAATACGCAAGCGATTTCTTGCACCGAGAAAACCGACGAAGTTGAAATAATCACAAATAACAAGGTTTATAC
>WGAL01000095.1 GCA_015494845.1 Melioribacteraceae bacterium | reverse complement strand
GTAATGCCCGAACTCGTGAACCGTAATAATAAACAGCGCGGAAAACGCGTAGGGCAATCCGTGTTTAATGATATCGCTAAATTCGTAAGGCGGCATAAGTCCTGTTGTCCATTCCGTTCCGGCGAACATCGTGGTAAAAAGCGTAATTACAAAAAGCGTTATGTTCAACCAACACCTGTTTTTATTCATTATCGTAAAAGTTTTTTGAATTTTTGTTTTACCAATTTAACATAACCGTACTTAACTTTGGAAGGGAGGCTTTTTATCGCGAGTTTGTTCGTCGGGAACGCGAACGACGGTTCGAAGTAACAATTGACCGTGCAACCTTCGCAAAAATCAAAGCGTCCTTCGTTTTTCTCGTAATACAAATATTCTTCCGTTTTGAAAATTTCCGCAAGCGGTTTATCGATTGGAATTTCCTTTTGCTTGAAATGATAACACGGTAAAATCAATTTATTATCCGGCGAAATCACGACCGTACGCGAAACCGCTTTACACAAAGGCGCGTTAATGTGATTGCCTCCGGCGCGTCGCAAATCGACAAACGCTTGATTTAAGTAAATATCGCTTTTGCCTTTTACGAAATCCTCAATAAAATCAAGCGCTTCAAGCGACAAGCCGGGATTTCCGAAATACGAAAAAACCGGGTTTACGATTAGAAGCAAATCCAACTTTCGCGTCAATTCGTACATTTGCGGAAGTTTGTTGTAAGTTTCATTTGTAACGGTAAAAAGAATATCGGGAAATTCGCCGAGCGATTTCGCTATTTCCACGCTTTGCAGTACTGAATTAAAAGTGTCCACGCCTCTGATTTTATTGTGTTCCGCCGCGTCGGGCGAATCGAGCGAGAAGTGCAATAAGTTTACTTTGCATGCAAGTTTCTCTGCGTATTTCGGATAAAGCAGTGTGTTTGTAGTTATGCTCGTTTGCATTTTTAAGGAACGCGCAAATTCGGTCATTTCGACAATTTGCGGATTAAGAAGCGGTTCGCCGCCGGTTAGATCGATAAACTTAACTCCGAGTTTTGCGAGTTCCGAAACGTTCCGCTTAAAATATTCAAGACTTGCGTGCGGGAATTCCTTAAACTTTCCGTGCGCCGCGAATTCGCAAAATTCGCAGTAAGCGTTGCATCTGTATGTTACATAATAATTGCAGAGTATTTTCATAAATAAATTTTCTTCTAATGCGAAGCGCGAAGTTTAGTATTCCCGTTCCTTCCATTTAACTTTTGAAGAAGCGAAAAACAAAACGAAAGTCAGCGCGACGACGTAAATCAAATAGTAAATTTCGAACGCGATAAATTCCAGAAGATTAAATTTCTCGTCCAATTTTTTCGAAATCGAAAACAAGAATAAGTAATCTGACAACAATTTAAAGAAAAGCAAAACGGCGACGTCGGACGAAAAGAAAAACGGAGAAACAAGCGTTGCGAGATTTGTCAAAAATCCCAATCCCATAATAAAATAGCCGGCAAACTCGCTTGCCAATCCGCCGACGCCCCAACGTTTTTTCTGCCAGTAAATTTCTTTTACGGTTTTGCACGCTTTAGAACGCACAAGCGTATTTTTATCCAAAGGATAAATATTTCTGTAACCTTCAAGTTTTGCGATTTTCGTTACAAGCGCAAAATCTTCGGTTACGGAAAAGGGAATTGACTCGTAACCGCCGACTTCGTAATAAACCGAGCGCCGGAACGACATATTGTTACCGATGCAGCTTAAAGATTTACCGAGATTCATCGTCCCGCCGGCAACGCCGAGCAGAAAAATAAAATCCAGCGCTTGCATCGATTCGAAAATTCTTCCGCGCGTCTGCGTCGTAAAACCGCCAACAAAGGCGACATCATCAGAAGCGTAATAAGAAGCGTGCGTTTTTGCCCAAGTAGGCGAAACTACGCAATCGGCGTCGGTCGTTAAAATGATTTCGCCTTTGCTAATTTTGATTCCGTTAGCGAGCGCGTTTGCTTTGCCAGGTCGTTCGACGAGTTTTTCGGTAGGTTGAATTAACTTAAACTTCGGCTTGTCCGCAATAAATTTGGAAACGAGTTTGTTTGTTTTGTCTTCGGAAAAGTCGTCAACAATAATAATTTCAAGTTTGTCTTCCGGGTATTCCAATGCATCGAGCGAGCGAATGCAGTCTAAAATATTTTCTTCCTCGTTACGAGCCGCAACGATTACGCTCGCTTTCGGTAAGTCGCTTTCCGTTTTTGTTTTCTTAAACGATTTATTTGCGCCAATTAAGAAAATGGCGATTTGCGTAAAATAGAGAAAAACCAAAACGGCGAAAATTATTTCAAACATTCCGCAACCTTTCCGAACTCAAAACCTTTTTCAGACGCTTTTTCAAATAAGTAATTTAAACTTTCTTCAATAATTTCAGCAGATTTGTCGCTATCGTGAAAGACTACGACAGAATCCCGACGCAAAAAATTTTCTATTGCAAACTTAACCATATTAAAATTATTTTCGTAATCGTAAGTAAGCAAAGACCACATTACGTTTTTCAAGCCTAATAAATTCAGCGTTTTGGCAAGATTGACCGGAAATCTTCCGTGCGGCGGACGGAAAAATTTTATTTCGTAATTAAGTTCGTCGCGCGCGAAATTTTGAACAAGCGAAATTTGCTCAAGAATTTCTTTTTTCTTCAGTTTTGTTAATACGGCGTGATTTTGCGCGTGATTTCCAAGTGCCTGTCCGCGTTCAATAATTTCATTCGCAAGTGATTTGTAGCGAGTTAGGTTTTCTCCAACCGTGAAGAAAATAGCGTCTGCGTTGTTTTTCTCCAATATTTTCAGTATCAACGGCGTTGTTTTCGGATTTGGACCATCGTCAAAAGTTAAAATAATTTTTCCGCACGGCGAATTCCAAATAAAATCCGGAAACGCTTTTTTTAACAACAAAGGCGGATTAAAATAATATTTGCTTTTTCGCGTTACGTTCATCTTTTAACTTTTCTTCCTTTCCAAACGTAATTCCCGGAAACGCCGCCGAGTGCCGAAAAAATTATGTAAGGAATATGTAAGAGTTCCGCGATTAAAAAATAGCGCAAAAGTTTTTTATCGAATAGAAAATCTTTGCCTTCTTTCACAATTAGATACTCGAATAACATTTTTAATGTAAAAAGAAATAAAAACCATTTTACCGCAAAACCGAAAAACGACGCGAAGAATAAAGTCAGCAACGAAGCGTAAAAAATGAAAATGGAAAACAAAAGCGCCACTATTGTTTTATCGAAATAAAAAAGACTTTTACTCGCCCAACGTTTACGTTGTTCGAGAAAATCGTTTAATCCGCCGTTCGGTTTTGTCGTAACAATCGCGTTTTTGTTCCAAGCGAATTTTATTTCAAAGGAAGTTTCGTTTGCAATTTTTTGCATCAGAAGTTCGTCGTCGCCGGAAGTCAAATGTTTGTTGTCGGAATAACCGCCGACAGCGTCGAACGCTTTTTTTCTGTAAGCGAAGTTTGCGGCGTTCGCTATTATCGGCTTTCCCCCGCCGATTAATCCCGCGCCGACGAGAACAAGTCCGGCGAATTCCAATTTTTGCAATTTGGCAAAGAATGAATTTTCATCCCGGAAAACAACGGGCGCGGAAACGACGCCGGTTTCTTCGTCAAAATACGACGCCAGAGTTTCAATCCATTCACGCGGATGCCAGCAGTCGGCGTCGGTCGTTACAATAATTTCAGCGTGAACGAATTTTAGCGCTTGCTCAATCGCCTTTTTCTTGAACGCGCGTTCGCCGTCCGCGGAACTCTCAATCAACATAAAATTTTTGCCCATTAATTTTTCGGCGACTTGCTTTGAATTGTCCGTGGAAGCGTCGTTTACAAGAATTATTTGCAAATGCGATTGCGGATAAGTTTGATTTTTCAGACTTTCAATCAGTCCGGGCAAATTTTCTTCTTCGTTTCTGAACGGAACGATTACCGCAACGTGCGGCAATCCGTCTATTTTTGAATGCGATACGGTTTTTACTTTCTGCAATCCGCCGTAAACGAAAATAAGAAACATAAAGTAAACCGATGCGGATAAAACAACAAGAAAAAGAAGCGCCGTAAGCAATTTTTATTTTCCTTATTATGAATTAACGATACTTAATAATTTAACCGCTAAAAAAATCTTGAAATTTAAGTCATTGCGAGCCAATTCGCGTAAGTGAATTGGCGTGGCAATCTGTCTGTTAAGTAAGCATACGCTGAAAATTCAACAGATTGCCGCGTCGCTTCGCTCCTTGCAATGACGCGAAGATTTATTGTTTGTCGCTTCCCGAAAAATCGGGGTTCGCAATCCGCCACGGCGGACGCGCATTAATTTGTTTCCCCAATATTCCAATTATCCATCCTTCCTCTGAACCTTTGCGCCTTTGAACCTTCTCACCTACCTTGCTAGATATTTAAGGGAAAATAGCGAAGGCAAAAGTAAATTAATTATAAACAAAAAC
>WGAL01000094.1 GCA_015494845.1 Melioribacteraceae bacterium | reverse complement strand
GCTTTGTCCGTTTCGTAAATGTCGTTCGGGTCGCCGGAAAGCGCCGCCCAACGGAAAGGACCTTTGCCGTCGTTAAAAAGCGGACGAATAAATTCCGGCACAAATCCGGGAATATCGAAAGCGTTTTCCACGCCGTTTTCTTTCGCTTCGCCGCGGATGTTGTTTCCGTAATCGAAAGTTAACGCGCCTCGTTTTTGAAATTCCAGCATCGCTTTTACGTGCACAACAATTGTTTCTTTTGCGCGTTTAATGTATTCCTGCGGATTTTCGACGCGCAATTTTAACGCTTCCTCAAATGTCATTCCCATCGGCACGTAGCCGTTTAACGTATCGTGCGCGGAGGTTTGGTCGGTTAGCACGTCGGGAATTATGTTGCGGCGTAAAATTTCCGGCAAAACTTCGCCGGCGTTTCCTACAAGTCCCACGGAAAGCGCTTCGCCTTTTGCTTTAGCGTCAAGCACAAGTTCGAGCGCTTCGTCCAAGTCTTTTGCAATTACGTCGAGATAGCCGGTTTCAATTCTCTTTTCCAAACGCGCTCTATCTACTTCCACGCCGAGGAAAGCCGCGCCGTTCATCGTTGCGGCAAGCGGTTGCGCGCCGCCCATTCCGCCGATGCCTGACGTGAGCAAAAATTTCCCTTTCAGAGAACCGCCGAAATGCTGACGCGCGCATTCGGCGAAAGTTTCGTAAGTTCCTTGCAAAATGCCTTGCGTTCCGATGTAAATCCAACTTCCTGCTGTCATTTGTCCGTACATCGTCAAGCCCATTTGTTCGAGCCGGCGGAATTCATCCCAATTCGCCCAATCCGGAACGAGCATCGCGTTTGAAATTATTACGCGGGGCGCGTCTTTGTGCGTTCTGAAAATACCTACCGGTTTCCCCGATTGTACGAGAAGCGTTTCATCGTCTTCAAGATTTTTAAGCGATTCGACGATTGCGTCAAACGCTTCCCAATTTCTGGCGGCTTTTCCCGAACCGCCGTAAACGATTAATTCGTCCGGTTTTTCCGCTACTTCCGGATCGAGATTATTCATTAACATTCTTAAAGCCGCTTCCTGAATCCAACCTTTTGCATTAAGTTGAGTTCCGCGCGGCGCTCTGATTACTCTTTTTCCCATATCTTAATCCTCGAAATGTTTTTCCAATAAATTTACATATTGTTTGTAAACTGATTTGTAGAACCATTTTGTAATAAACGAGCTGTTTTTGAGCTTTTCGCCCAAGAACTTTACATTTTCCTTAATGCTCGCAGTCAGAACATAAGTTTCGTTTTTTGTTAATTTAATTTCTTCTTCTCCCGATTCCAGTTTTTTAAGAATTGAATCAAAAATAGCGGCTTGTTTTGCGTGGTCGGGATTTCCGTAAAGTTGTTTTAATACTTGTTTACAAAATGTGATTAATACTTTTGTTTCGTTTTTGTCAAATGTGAAATTGTAATTCTTAAATAATTTTGTTTTTTTAGCCATAGTTTCTATCCTTTCAACGACAATAATTCTTCTCTTAGTTTTTTGTATCCTGGTTTAATTACATTGTAAATATAATGTAAGCGTTCATCGTAATGAATAAACGCTGATTTCATTGCGTTAATGTTCATCTTTTCAATATCGTCGAGCGTAATTCCGAACATTTCTGTCGCGGTTAGATATTCTTTCGTGAGCGTAGTGTCGCTCATTAAACGGTCGTCCGTGTTGAGGAAAACGCGGAAACGTTTTTTGAGCAAAAGAGGGAAGGGGTGATTTTCCAATTTATCTACCGCGCCGGTGTGAACATTGCTGAGCAAACAAATTTCGAGCGGAATGCGTTTGTCCAAAATGTATTGCGCCAAATCGCCAAGCGCGATAATTTCGTTTTTCTCTTCGTCCACAACATAATCTTCGCTCAATCTTGTCGCGTGTCCGATGCGATGCGCGCCGCACCATTGAACCGCTTGCCAAATCGACTCTTTGCCGAACGCCTCGCCGGCGTGAATCGTGATGTTGAAATTTTCGCGTTGAATAAACTGAAACGCTTCGATATGTTTTTTCGGCGGATATCCGCCTTCTTCGCCCGCAAGGTCAAAACCGACTACACCTTTGTTTCTGAAATTTACCGCAAGTTCGGCGATTTCAAGCGAATCTTTCATATTCCGCATTGCGCATAAAATCAAACCGTAACCGACGCCGAAATCCTTCTTCCCGCGTTCCAATCCTGCCAACGCCGCTTCAACGACTTCTTCCATATAAAGTCCGTTTGCGGTGTGCAGAACCGGCGCAAAACGCGTTTCGATGTAAACCACGCCGTCGTTGTGCATATCTTCCATCATTTCGTAAGCAATTCGCTCGATGTGCTCTTTTGTTTGCATCACGGCAACTGTGTGCTCAAAGCCTTGTAAATATTCAACAAGATTTCCTTTATTTGCGCCGCGATGAAACCACTTTGCCAATTCGTCCGCGTCGTCGGTAGGGAGTTTATCGTAGCCGATTTCTTTTGCAATGTCAATTACTGTTTGCGGTCTGAGTCCGCCGTCGAGATGGTCGTGAAGTTGAACTTTCGGGGCTTTTCGGATAATTTCTTCGGTAGTCATATTTTTTCCTTTTTAGATTTAAAATTATCCTTTTAAACTTGGAAAATCAAACTAAATTAAAAAGTCGGGAAATTGATTAAAAAAGACAACGAATATTTTTTGACGTTATAAAAACAATATTTGGAAACATTTATTTATATTTCTGTTATAAATAAATTATTTTCTAATGAATAAAGGAGAAATAATAATGCCTCGAATTGAAGAGTTATTTAAAAAAGGCAAAATTTTATTTTTGGGAGTGTTAATCGCATTCGGCGTTACATCGTGTTATACCGATTACGGTTTGACTACCGAAGATTACGATGTAGTTTATACAAGGTATAATAAGGATGCGAACTTCAGTCAATTCAAAAAGTTCGTGATGCCAGATTCTGTTTACCATTTAGTAGGCGAAGGTCAAGAAGACAATATTTCAAGGCAATTTGACGCTTTGATTCTCAACACTGTCGCGAGAAATTTACAGCAACGCGGATTTGTAAGAGTTAATTCGGTAGATGAAGCGGATGCAGTCGTTGTTGTAACGGTTTCCGAAGACACTTACAGCGGCGCGATATATTACCCGCCATACTGGGGTTATCCTGGCTGGGGCTGGGATTGGTATTATTATCCGCCTTATTGGGGAGATATAACCTATTATGAATATAATACCGGAACTATTCATCTTCAGTTTGCAGATATAGAAAATACCGACGGTCAAACAGTGCTTTATACCGATTGGATGGCTGTAATGAACGGTTTGCTTTCTTCCAATGTTGTGCAAACACAATCGCGTATTGAAAAAGCAATTAATCAAGCGTTTAGTCAATCCCCATATTTGAAAACGAATTAAGAAGGTGAAAAAATGAGACAAAAACTTTTTATTATAATTTTTGCAATGCTAACGGTTTCGGTTCCCGCGCAAAATTTTTTAAGCGTACTTTCATATAGCACCGGTTTAGGCGTAGGTAAAACCGGCGACTTTATTGATGATTTCAGTTGGCGCGGTTTTTCAATTGAAGGAAGAACTTTTACCCAACGAAATTTATCGTTCGGGATTATGTTCGGATGGAATTATTTCGATCAAAGAACCGATGAAACGGTGCAACTTGAAGACGGAGCCGTTACAGGAACGCAAATCAGATATTTGGATTTAATTCCGATAATGGCAACAATGCATTATTATTTCGGGAAAAGAAGAAGACACAGCATAAGAGCGTTTGCCGGAGTTTCCGCCGGAACATACATTATTACTCAAAGATTAGACCTTGGAATTTGGTCTTTTAGAAGGAGCAATTGGCATTTCGGTTTGGCGCCTGAGGTTGGAGTGCTTGTTCCTCTCGGCTCTTCCGCGTTGGCGCTTTCGGTTAAATATAATTATGCTTTTCATTCCGGAGAAACGTTTTTGAACGAAACGTCAAACACGCATTCGTTTTTAACGTTTAACTTAGGATTTGCTTTCGGTTATTAAAACGAAGAAAAATAGAATAAAAAAGCCGCTAATTACAGCGGCTTTTTTCTTTTATCGAAATTTAATTCGAATTAATTATTACTTTGTTTTAACTCTTTTATTTTATCTCTTAATTTTGCGGCTCGTTCATAATCTTCGTTGTCGATTGCTTCTTTTAGTTGCCTTTCAAGATTTGCGATTTTTGTTTCGGCGCTTGCGTTTTCATCAGTTTCGGTAATATCCGATTGACTTTCGCGTTCCACTTCTTCCGCAGTGTTGGAAATTACCGAATCACTTGTCGGCAAAATTCCGTGTTCATTCAAAACATTTTCGTTTACATAAATCGGAGCGCCGGTTCTAACAGCAAGCGCAATTGCATCGCTTGGGCGCGAATCAACTTCAATTGTGAGGTTACTCATATTCAGAACCAATTTTGCGTAGTAAGTGTTCTCAACAACTTCATCGATAAAGACTTCCTGAACGCTTGCGCCCAAATCCCTAATAACATTTTGAAGCAAATCGTGAGTCATCGGTCTCGGCGGCTCAATTCCTTCAAGCGCAATGCTGATTGCGTGCGCCTCGAAAACGCCGATTACAATCAAAAGCCGCCTCGAGCCGTAAGACTCTTTAAGGAGAAGCCCGTAGGCTCCTCCCAAAGAAGGAGCGGAAGATAATCCGATTATTTCCACCCGTACTTTTCGCATAAAATATTAAGCGTTTTTAACTTTTTTTACTTCTTCAATCAATGCCGGAACCACTTCGAACAAATCTCCCGTAATTCCGTAATCGGCTATTTGGAAAATCGGCGCTTCCGGGTCTTTGTTGATTGCAACGATATATTTCGAGGTTCTCATTCCTGCAAGGTGCTGAATTGCGCCGGAAATTCCAACGGCAATGTAGAGATTAGGCGAAACGGTTTTTCCGGTTTGTCCCACTTGGTCGGAATGCGGACGCCAACCTGCGTCAACAGCCGCGCGGGATGCTCCTACAGCGCCACCGAGTAAATCGGCTAATTCTTCAAGCATTGCGTAATTTTCCGGACCGCCCATTCCGCGTCCGCCGGAAACGATTATCGAAGCTTCGGCAACATCTAATTTGCCTGAGCTTTGTTTTAATTCGGTAACTTTTACGGAAAGGTTAACATTGCTAACTTCTTTGACATTTACTTCGGCGGTTGCATCGCTTGCTTCGCCAAGAGTAAATGTGTTCGGACGAATTGTGAAAATCTTTTTATCGCCGTTAACTTTAACATCAATTAAAGCTTTGCCGGCATAAACCGGACGAGTTGCAATTAATTCGCCGTCTTTAACTTCCAAGCCAACGCAATCCATTGCCGTTCCGGCATCCAATTTTACAGCAACGTGCGGAGCCAAATCTCTTGCCATTGCCGTGTTTGCAAAGAAAAGAATATCCGCACCGCTTTCGTTAACATAATCGGTTAAAACTTGCGTGTAGCCAGAAGTTGTGTAGAGATTTAAGTCAGCGTTTTTAATGTGTGTTACTTTCGGAACGCCGTATGATGCGATTTTATTGAAATCGTTAATTTCGCCGCCAATAACAACTGCTTCAACGTCAGCGCCGAGTTGAGATGCGAAATTCGCGCCGGCTTTAACGGCTTCCAAAGAAGTTTTCTTTATTTCGTTGTTTCTTTGTTCTACGAATACTAAGATTTTATTTGCCATTTTAACCTCCTCCTATAAAACTTTTGCTTCTTCTTTTAACAAACGAACCAAT
>WGAL01000093.1 GCA_015494845.1 Melioribacteraceae bacterium | reverse complement strand
CGTTCAAGAACATGTACATCAGACGGAAACTACCCACGAAACGGCGACAAACGAAGCAATGGAAGAAGAGCATCACGTTTTGCCTTCCTCGTATATGGTAATTCCGTTTGTGCTTCTTCTTTTAATGATTGCAACCGGACCTCTTTTTTACAGCCATTTTTGGGAAAAATACTATCCGGTTATCTCTTTGATTCTCGGCGTGTTCGTTGCCGCCTATTACATTTTTTATCTTAAAGATTTCCACGATTTGTTGCACACAACCGCCGAGTATATTTCGTTCATAGCGTTGCTCGGCTCTTTGTTTACGGCTTCCGGCGGTATCTTAATTAAAATCGATAGAAAATCCACGCCGATGTTGAACGTCGTAATGCTTTTTATCGGTTCAGTTTTAGCGAACATAATCGGAACGACAGGCGCCTCGATGGTTTTAATTCGTCCTTTCTTGCGCGTAAACAAGGGTCGCCTCAAACCGTATCACGTAATTTTCTTTATCTTTTTAATCAGTAACATCGGCGGCGCGCTTACGCCAATTGGCGACCCGCCTTTGTTTATGGGATATCTGAAAGGCGTCAGTTTCTTCTGGGTAGTCGAGCATATTTGGTTCGCTTGGCTCGGAGTTGTCGTTTTAATCTTGGTTATTTTCTATTTCTTCGATATCAGAAACAAGGACGTTTCCGACGTAGCGGAAAATTACTCAGGCAAAATCGAATTTCGCGGAATGCGCAGCGTCGGGTTCTTAATTATAATTTTACTTTCCGTTTTTCTCGACCCGAACGTATTGCCTTGGGTTCCGGATTTAATGCCCTTCCCTGTCGGTATCCGCGAAATGATAATGTTTGCGGTAATTTACTTCTCGTACAAATATGCGGATAAAGAAGCGCTTAAAGGAAACGAGTTCGAGTGGGAACCGATTCGCGAAGTGGCTTATCTTTTTATCGGAATTTTCTGGACTATGATTCCCGCGTTGCAACTTATCGCATACGAAGCGCACGCTTACGGTTCCCAATTAAACGCAGGGTTCTTTTATTGGGCAACCGGCGCGCTTTCCGGAGTTTTGGATAACACTCCGACCTACGTTAATTTCTTTAGCGCCGCTTTCGGTAAATTCGGTTTGGATCCGAACAACATTGCACATGTTAAAATCTTTGAAGAAACGCACGCGCTTTATCTCGAAGCAATTTCGATGGGTGCGGTGTTTTTCGGAGCCATGACTTACATAGGAAACGGACCGAACTTTATGGTAAAATCGATTACGGAAAGATCCGGCTTGAAAATGCCGAGCTTTTTTGCTTATGTTTATAAATATTCATTGATTATATTAATTCCTGTATTTACATTAGTTTGGTTAGTTCTATTTTACGGAAAAGGATGAAAATTATGAATACATTAAACGAAGTAATTGAAAAAAAATTTAACGGAATGCATTACGGCGGCAAAATTTTGCTGCCGTTTTGCGCCTATATTTTCCACGCGGTAATCGTCAAAAAAGCAATTATGGAAGGCGGAAAAGATTTGGAATACACCGCAAACTTTACGTATAAAATCAACGACGATTTTACCGAGATTTGCTTTAACAATTACGATGATTTATACGAACATCTTTCGGAAGACGACTCGATTAATTTACTCGTCGTGGAAAAAGGAAAAGATATTTTCGATAAAGCAAATCACAGAACCGTAATTTTACATCTTAAAGACGAGCATCTCGTAGAAATCGTAGAATAATTTTTATTTTACTTACGGAGGCGAAAATGATTCCTCTGTTTACCGCATCACAAAATCGGGGAGCCGATAATTACGCAATTAACGAACTCGGAATTCCGGGTCCGCTATTAATGGAAAACGCTTCGCGTTCAATTTATGAAATAACGCGCACGGAATTTGATTTATCGGACACGCTCAATCCGATTGGCTTTTTAGTCGGAAAAGGAAATAACGGCGGCGATGCGCTTGCAGTTGCGCGTCATTTCATTAACGGTGGCTTTAACGTAAAAATAGTTACGCTTGCCGACGAAAACACTCTTAAAGGCGACGCGCTTTTGAACTATAATATTTTACGAAATTTGCTGAACAAAACCAGGCGCGGCTTAATAATAAAATATCAATCAGTTCGCGATATAAATAAATTGAACGATTGCTCCGTAATTTTCGACGGATTGTTGGGTACAGGCGCAAAAGGAGATTTGCGCGAGCCTTACTCACAAATTATAAACCGCGTTAATTCTATTCAAGCGATAAAAGTTGCAATCGACGTTCCCACCGGTTTGAGCGCAGACACCGGAAGCGGAAATATTGTTTTCAATGCGGATTTAACCGTTTCGCTCGGTGAATTTAAGCAAGGTCTTTTTTTCGAAAACGGAAAAGCGTTTGCCGGAAAAGTCGTAAAAGGATATATTGG
>WGAL01000092.1 GCA_015494845.1 Melioribacteraceae bacterium | reverse complement strand
CAAGAGAATGGATATTTTCAAGCAGTTGCGCGATGCGGTTCTTACCAAAAGCGGAACTTTAAGGAAAGGTTACGCGTCGCAAATTTCGGATTTTGAAAAAAGAAACAAGCAACTTTCACGCGCTTTTGAATTGCTTAAAGATTTTAAATTCGAATCGCTTCGCGATAACCTTGACGCGCTTACCGAACTTTCCGTGAACTTTTTCGCTTTTTACAATAAGATTTCGGACGAATACGAGCGGGTGAAATACCAAAACGGTTTGGTGGATTTCGAGGACATTTTGCTTAAAGCGAACGAGCTTCTCGAAATTCCCGAAACGCTTGCGGACGTTCAGGAAAAATTCGAATACGTAATGGTGGACGAATTTCAAGATACGAACGAATTGCAATACGATATAATTATGCCGCTTCTCGATAAGTTAAACCGCGGTAATTTGTTCGTTGTCGGCGACGAAAAGCAAAGCATTTATATGTTTAACAACGCCGAGTTGGAAGTTTTTGAAGCGACGAAAACGGAAGTGGAACAACACTCGGGAGAAATTCTCGAACTTCCGCACAGTTTCCGTCTGGCGAAAAACAACGCGTTGTTTACCAATTTCATTTTCAAGCGGATTTTCGACAAGCCGGAAAAAGTTTTTAACGAAGTGGAATTTAACAAACTGATTGTTTCAAGCAAGGACAAAGAGGACGGACGCGTTGAGTTTATTCTTACGCGCGAAAGCGAAGAAAACGCGCGAACCGAAGCGGAGATTTTAGCCAATAAAATCAAGCGTTTGCTGAGTTCCGGCGAAATCGAAGCCGGCGAAACGGCGGTTCTGACAAGACAAAACAAACACGTTTCCGAAATTGAAAAAGCGCTCGCGAAAGAAAAAATTCCGTACGTTGTTTTAAGCGGCGTCGGTTATTTTCAGGAACTCGTAATCCGCGATATTCAGAATTATCTGATGTTTTTAAGCTCGCCAAACAACGACCTTGCGCTTGTTTCGATTTTACGCGCGCCGTTTTACGCTTTGTCCGACGCCGAGATTTTTAAGATTTCGTTGGAAAGCGGCGCGGAAAGTTTTTGGGAAAAACTAAAAGCGTATTCCGAATTGAACGACGGCGTAAAGCCGGTAATTCAAAAGTTGGAAAAACATATTGAATACGCCGCCGCGTACGAAATTCCGACGTTGATAAATAAAATTCTGACCGAAACCGATTATTGGGCGGCGCTGGCGGCGAAGGAAAACGCCGAACAGGAAATTGCAAATTTGAAAAAATTGATTTTCTCTTCGCTCGAAACTTTATCCGGCGAAGCGACGACGCTTTACGAATACGCCGAACGTTTGCGCGCGAGCATCAAGGAATTTGAGAACGAGGGCGCGGCGTCCGTAGGAAGCGAGGCGGAAGCGGTGAAAGTTATGACTTTCCACAAATCGAAAGGTTTGGAGTTTGACACCGTTTTTCTCTACAAAACAAACGCTCTGATGAAAACCGAAAGCGTGAAATCGAAAGAGATAAAATTCGACAAGCATTTCGGTTTGCTTTCCAAAACGCCTTCGCCGGACGGCTATTTTTACGAATACGTTCATAATCCGCTGAGTTGGACTTACCAATATTATACGCGTCGCAAACATACCGCCGAAGCGAAACGCTTGCTATACGTGGGCGTTACGCGCGCCAGGAAAAATCTTTTTATTTCCGCCGCTTTGTCGGAAAAAGGAACGGTTCGCAAAAACAGTTTTTTTGAAATGATAAAAGACGCTCTCGATTTCGACATTGCCGACGCTTCGGTTACGATTGCCGATAAATTGGAATTCGGCGACGATGAAGAAAAATTTTTGAGTTACGAAATAAATATCGAAACGAACGTTTACGAAGAACTCGATTATTCGCAAGGCGGAAAAACGGAAAAGAAATTCGAAACGGATTTCAACGTAATTCAGTCTTCGGAACACAACGAATTTATTTCCGCTACTAAAATCGCGCTGTACAAATTTTGTCCTTTCAAATACAAATTAACTTACGAACTCGGCTACGGACGCTTGTTTAATTTGCTTAAAAACGTCGATTGGCTTGAATTTAACAATCGCGAGAACGCGGGCGAAAACGTTCCCGCCAATTTGCTCGGTTCGGTTTTGCACAAAGCGCTCGAGTTGGAAATCGATAAAGATAATTTCGAAACGGTAATTGAAAAAGCGGTTGAGGAAATCGCCGGTTCTTCCGAAGAGCGGAACGCCGTAAAAAACGAGGCGAAAACGATATTGCAAAATTTTATCGAGTCGGAAATTTTTTCTTGGCTGAAATCGAAAGAAAATTTCAAGAACGAGTATGAAATTTATTTGCGCCTCGAAGATTATTTTCTTTACGGAATTATCGACAAACTGATTTTCGACGGCGAAAAAATAATCGTCGTTGATTACAAATCGGATAAAGTTTCCGACGGCTCTTTCGAAAAGAAATTTTCGCACTACGAAAATCAATTAAAATTTTATCTTTTCATTTTAAGCAAATTTTATGAAGACGTTCAAGAATTTGAAGCGCGTTTGGTTTTCTTCCGTTATCCCGGAAAATCGATTTTCAAAAAATACGGCAAGGAAGAAATTTCCGCGTTCGGAAACGAGTTGAATGAAATAGTCGCGAAAATCCGCATCGGCGAGTTCCCCAAAAATACCGAGAGTTGCGCCTCTTGCGTTTATTATTCGAACGGAAATTGCGTCGCGTAAAATGACGGGAAAAATTTTCACATACAAAGATTTGCTCGAACCGGGAATAATGTTGCGCTTGTATTCGCAAGGCGCGTTTCCGATGGCGGACGAAACCGGCGAGATAAATTGGTATTCCCCGGAAGTTCGCGCCGTTATTCCGCTTGACGATTACAACGTTCCTCGTTCTTTGCGCAAGTTTATGGAACAAGCCGGTTTTGAATATAAGTTTGACGAAAACAGATTGGAAGTGATTAAAAACTGCGCGGCAAGAAAAGAAACATGGATTTCCGGCGAATTAATCGAAGCGTACAAACGGCTGAT
>WGAL01000091.1 GCA_015494845.1 Melioribacteraceae bacterium | reverse complement strand
TCATTAAACTGTCCACGTAAGCGTTTTGAGCCGGAAATTCGGAAGGAAACAAAACGCCAAGTAGTAAAATCATTCCTAAATTAATTAAGGTAAAATGTTTTGATATTTTTTTGATTAACGTTTTTTGCATGTTCGATTTTATTTTGATTTTCGTTTTGAAATTAATCCGTTCAGCTTCATTATTAATTTTACTGTGTTTTCGTAAAGTTCCTTCGCAGAAGTTTCATCGAGCGATGAAGGTGCGAACCGAGCAAACTCACTTTTTTCGTATGTTTCTTTTATTTGCGAAATCAGTGAATCTTCAACTCCGTATTTTTTGAGTTCGGAAATTGCCTTGTCCAAAGTAAATTCGGATTTCGGAATTTTCAACTTTGTTTCCAAAAATGTTGTTAAACCGAACGAAAGTTTGTCGTAAAATTCGGTAAGATTTTTTTCGTCAAGGGATTTTTTCGCTTCTTTCAATCGTTTGCGCGCTTCTTTTTCCGTCTTGCGCAATTTCACGAGTTCCGCGTTCGACGAGAGTTTTTGTTTCCTTTCTTCAACCGCAATTGCGATTAAGAAAACAAAGAGCGAACCGAAAATTATTCCGTAAAACCAATTCGGCGTAAGTTCTTCTTTTCTTTTTTTGTGTAAATTAAAATTATTTGTTTTGATGTAGCGAATATCTTTGCTTAAAAGTTGAATGTCTTCTTTCGAAAATCCGCCGGTCGGCGTTTGTCCCGCGTACGCTTCTTTCCCTCGCGCAATGTCAAGATAGAACGGCCCGAACGTTTTTCTTACGTAATCTTTTTTATTCAAATCGAAATAGACAAACGAAATTTTATCGATTTTTCTTTTCCCTGAAATTCTCGGAACGATTAAATATTCAGCCGATTTTGTTCCGCTGATAAAACCTTTTGTTCGAACGTTGTCCGTAATTTTCGGGTCGTAAACTTCAAATCCTTCGGGAATTTTCGGTTCAGGCAATTGCGCAAGTTCAATATTTCCTGTTCCTTTAAGAACCATTTTGAGCGTAATCGGTTCGTTAACTTTTGCGGAAAGTTTATCGACTGAAACATTGAACTCAAAAGAACCGACCGCGCCGCTGAAATCGTCCGGGACAGGCTGAGGCAAAGGTTTCACGTTTATCGTTACTGCGTTTGAAGCGATATTTTCTTCAACCGTTTCGCGTTGAGTGAAAAACGGGTCGTTGAAGAAATCGTCGAAAATATCGCCGTGCGAGCGTCTGCGTTGAACAATAACGGGCACGGTGAGTTCGAACGGTTCGATTTTCAGTTTGCCTGTTTCCCGCGGAAAAAGCGCAACCTTTTTTATCTCGGCTACGCGGTAACGTTTCCCTTTGTACATTTCGTAATGAAAATTAATGCTGTTCGGCATATCGAGGTCTTTTGTCCAAAAGCCTTTATACGAAGGAAGTTTGGAAATTTGCGGCGAAGAAATGCTCAACCGCGTGTAAAGTTTGTACGTTAAAATTATTTGTTCGTCTTTGTAAACGTTGCGTTTGTTCGGAACCGCGCGAATAAAAACGTTTTCCCTGATTTGCTCGCTTTGCGATTTTCTTCCGTTTGACTTTTGCGAGGTTTTGTATTTAACAACATTAATTTTCAGCGGATTTGTTTCGTAGCGCTTTCCTCTGAAAAACAACGACGCTTTGCCAATTGTGTATCTGCCCGGACGCAACGCTTTCAGTATGTAGGAATAAGTAAGACTCGCCGAAAGTTGTCCGTTTATTATTTGCACGCTCGACGATTGGTTCGGTCCGCTTAAAATCGCAAAACCTTGAAAAGAAGGCGGACGGAAATCCCGAACCGAACTAACGTCGCCGCCGCTGAACGTAAAAGATACTTGAAAGCGTTCGCCTTGTTGCACTACGGTTTTATCGACGCTCGCGGAAAAATCCTGCGCAAAAGCATTAGCCGCAATAAGTAGCGTTATTAATAATATTTGAATTAGTCTTTTCATTTTTCAAAATTAATTTTTAGAGAACCAAATTTACGAAAATTAGTAACGAGTGACGAGTAACGAGTGATGAGTTTATCCCGTCCCGAATTTATTGTTTTTGTTTATCGAAATATTTTATTAGTCCGAGTAGCATTTTTCGAATTTCAATTAATTTGTTTTGTAATGTTTCAAATTCATTTTGGTTTAGATATTCTAAATTCTTACTAATAATTAACTGTGTTTCAACTTCCGAAATACTAC
>WGAL01000090.1 GCA_015494845.1 Melioribacteraceae bacterium | reverse complement strand
TTCTATTGAAAACTTCAATAGAAAATTGAAGTCGTTTATTGAAAAACTAAGAGGCGTAAATGATAAAGATTTATTCTTTTATAGACTCATTAAATTATATGCCTAAATTTTGCAGGACAACTTTTGCCACCAATTTTAATCTTGTGCCAAATTAAACGGATATACAAATGAAATTCTTGGTTCTATTTTTTTCTGAGGCGTATAATCGATAATCATATTATCAGCGCCTCTAACAGGCGTAAACGTCCATTTGTAAACCAACGAAACAATTAAAAACGGATACGGCTTATAACCTGCTTCAACAAAAAAGAGTGAACGGTTGTCGAGCTTGAACATTTCGCTTTCTTTATCCATATGTGTTTTTGAATAACCTGCACGAACGACAACGGGCGCTGTTTCAGGAGTAATTTGAGAATAAAGGTTTAGCATTCCGCTGTGTTCCACTTTTTCCATTCTTTCGTAACTGCCGTAAATTTTGAATGCGCCGAGTACGTCAATCATTAATCCGCCGTAATAACCGTTTGCATCGGATTCATCTAAAGTTTGTAATAGCGCGTATTTCGTAACAACGGAATCACTTATGATGCTGTATCTGTCTATCTCGTGAGTTGCGTTAAAATATGAAGGTAGATAATGTGCGTTGTTTAATGTTCTTTCAAATTTTAATTTTAAGTTTACAAGGCGCAAATCCAAGCCTAAAATTGTCCCGTAAGATTGTCCGTCGCCGGCATCCATAATTTTGGTATAAGTGTAATAAATTGACCAATCTACAACATTATTTTTGAAAATTGGTAACCCTACGTCGATTGAGCCCATTTGCACGTTGCCGTGATCGTTTTGAACAACTATTTTATCATTTGCTGTGTCATAATATCCTTGTAAAACGCCGGCATATTTTTGCATATCGTTGGCGTAAGTGAAACCAAAGGTCAAGCCTCCGATAATCGGAATACTTCCGGCTGATGTCCATTTGAGCGGACGTACAAATCCACGAACAGCTAAAACACCTGATTGAGCGAAATCGCTGTAAACTCCTTCCAATCCGAAAGAGTTTAAATCGAGTCTGAAATTCATTCCGATTGTTCGCGCATCAAAACTCGGGCTGTTATTATACATATACATAATGTTGCCGTAACCGAGTGAGGCGTAATCGAGCGCACCAACTCGAATGTAGTATGGATCGTAACGGCGTCCGTATCTAACGTACCGGATAATACTGAGATAGTCGGAAAGCGTGTTGAAATTCTCGGTTCTTAAACCGTCAGAACTGAACTCCAAATTTAAATCCAAACCCATACCGAATTTCCCGACGGAAAGTTCCGGACGAAATCTGAACGTATAGTATGGTTTTCCGTCAATCCAGCTCATTCCCAATCCGCCGTCAACAACGCCAGCATCGGTTTCATCGAATGAAAATTGAGCAAACATATTCATCGATGCTAATAATGTTAAAACAAATATTAATTTGCGCATATTTTTCTCCGAATTTTTTTGAATTTAACATTTTAAGATAATGAACTCTATTTTAAAAATTGTGAGAAATTTCTTTGCTCAAATTTTAATATTTATTTAACTTTTCACTCATTTTTAGAAAATATGAGAAGAAATAAATATGTGCGGAATAGTAGGTTACATTGGAAGCCAAAACAGCGCGCCCATTTTAATTGATGGTTTAAAAAGACTTGAATACCGCGGGTATGATTCCGCAGGTTTGGGAATTTATTGTGAAAATAGATTAAATGTAGTGAAAGCGAAAGGGAAAGTTTCGGTTCTTGAAGCAAAAGCGGAAGAAAGTAAAATACAAGGTACTATCGGAATAGGGCACACTCGTTGGGCAACGCACGGCATCCCTAATGAAATTAACGCGCATCCGCATTTCAGTTCGGACGAAACAATTTTGCTTGTCCACAACGGAATAATTGAGAATTATGCAATTCTGAAAGATTTTTTAATCGGTAAAGGTTATCATTTCAAAAGCGAAACCGATACCGAGGTTTTGGCAAATCTGATTGATTTTTATTACAAAGAAAACAATGATTTGTTGGAAGCCGTCAGAAAGGCGTTACTTAGGGTTGATGGAACTTACGGAATCGCCGTGATTTCAAAAAAAGAGCCGGATAAAATTGTAGTCGCAAAGAACGGTTCTCCATTGGTTATCGGTTTGGGAGAAAATGAAAATTTTGTAGCATCCGATGTAAATGCGCTTATTGCGCATACAAAAAAAGTTATTTATCTCGAGGATAATGAAATCGGTTACGTTACAAAAGATTCGTATTTAATTAAATCGCTGGATAACGCAACCTTAAACAAAGAAATATCCGAAGTGGATATGGATTTGGAAGAACTTTCCAAAGGCGGTTATCCACATTATATGTTAAAAGAGATAATGGAACAACCTGAGTCGCTTGCAAATACTTTTCGCGGTAGGTACATTGAAGAAGAGGGTATTGCAAAGTTAGGCGGATTATTCGGATACGAAGAGAGAATTCTTAATTCAAATAGAATAATAATTTCCGCGTGCGGTACATCGTGGCATGCGGCTTTGGTCGGGGAATATCTTTTCGAACAATATGCCGGAATTCCCGTCGAGGTTGAATACGCTTCGGAGTTCCGTTATCGCAATCCGATTTTGAGCAAAAACGACACCGTGATTTTTATTTCGCAGAGCGGGGAAACTGCTGATACTCTTGCGGCTCTGAAAGAAGCGAAAAGAAAAGGCGCTTTAACGGTCGGAATTGTAAACGTTGTGGGAAGCTCGATAGCGCGTGCAAGCGATACAGGCGTTTATATTCATGCAGGACCTGAAATAGGTGTGGCGTCAACCAAAGCGTTTACCTCGCAAGTAATGACGCTTGCCTTAATTACCTTGCTTTTGGCGCGAATGAAAAATATGTCGCTTGAAGAAGGGAAAGAGATAATTCAAGCAATACAAGAATTGCCCGCTAAGGTTCAGGAAATTCTTAATCATAATTCATTTATAAAAAAGGTAGCCGAAAAACTTTCGGACGCGAAAAATTTTCTCTATTTGGGGCGGGGAATTCATTTCCCTGTGGCTTTGGAAGGCGCGTTAAAATTAAAGGAAATCTCATATATTCACGCCGAAGGTTATCCTGCCGCCGAAATGAAACACGGACCGATTGCATTAATCGATGAAAATATGCCTTCGGTTTTTATTGCGCCTAAGGACGCTATTTACGATAAAGTATTAAACAATATCGAAGAAGTTAAAGCGAGAAACGGACAAGTTCTGGCTATTGCCGATAAGGATGATGATCAAATTGATAAGTTGGCTGATTATAGTATTAAAATTCCGCGTACGCACGATATGCTTATGCCGATATTAACGGTAATTCCGTTGCAATTATTGGCTTATCATATTGCGGTTAAAAAAGGACTTAACGTTGACCAGCCGAGAAATTTGGCAAAAAGCGTTACCGTGGAATAAAATTTATTGATTGAATGGAAAGGAGTTGATTAAATGTCGAAATTAGCTGTTGTCGCTTTCGGAGGAAACGCATTATTAAGAGGCGATGAAATAGGAACGATTGACCAACAAGAACGCAACACTTACGAAACTTGCGCGAATTTAATTCCGTTATTGGAAAAAGATTACAATTTAATAATCACGCACGGAAACGGACCGCAAGTCGGTAATATTTTATTGAGGAACGAAGCCGGTTATAAAAAATACAAAATTCCTAGAATGCCGTTGGATATTTGCGTAGCCGATTCGCAAGGCGGCATCGGCTATATGATAGAAAGACAAATGTACAATGTTCTTAAAGACAATAATTTATCAAAAGAAATTGTAACTATTGTTACCGAAGTTGCGGTTGATAAAAACGACGATGCTTTTAAAAATCCGACTAAACCTGTCGGCGCGTTTTATTCGAAAGAAGAAGCCGACCTTTTGTCAAAAGCCAACGGCTGGATTTTTAAGGAAGACCCGAGAAAACGTGGCTGGCGCAGAGTTGTTCCTTCGCCAAAACCGCTTGACGTTTTCAACAAAAATGTAATTTCCGGTTTAAGCAGAAACGGCAAAATCGTTATTGCGGTGGGCGGCGGCGGAGTTCCCGTTTTTATTGATGAAGACAATCGCATTCATGGCGTGGAAGCCGTGATTGATAAAGACTTGGCTTCTTCGTTGCTTGCCTCGCAAATTAAAGCTGACAAATTTATTATTTTAACCGACGTTCCGAAAGTTTTTATCAACTTCAATACGCCGCAACAAAAAGCGCTCGATACAATCACAATTGATGAGGCAAAAAAATATTTGGCTGAAGGACAATTTGCTGCCGGAAGTATGAAACCGAAAGTCGAGGCGTGTATTAATTTTATTGAGAACGGCGGTTCGCAAGCAATAATCACCGAAGCCAAAGAACTCGGTAAAGAAAATTCGGGAACAAGAATTATAAAAAATTAAATTTTTGTTATCTTAAAGTTTATGAAACGGCCTCGTTCCGAATTGACGAAACGAAGCCGTTTTTTATTTTAATCGCTTGCCATAATAAACAGCGGTTTCGATTCGAAGCTTTTGTAGAACGGACGCAATCTTTCAGTGTTGTAATATTTCGAAACATCGACAACTTTTTTGTAGCTTGTTACAACTTCTATCGGTTGGTTATCGTAACGCCCGTTGTGCAACGTAACCAATCTGCCGGTAACGCCGTCCAAAATTAAATCAAGCGCAAGATTACCGAAAGCCATCGGAACAATTGAATCGATTGCATCCGGGTCGCCGCTTCGGACGAGATAACCGAGACGCTGATTTATCACGTTTATTCTCTTGCCGTTGTTGAATTTCGGCGAAAGTTCTTTTAAGCGTTTTGAGATAATATCGCCGACGCCGCCTAATTTCTTGTGTCCGAACATATCCGTTTCTTGGTCTTCGAAAACCATATCTTCGGATTCTTTCATCATTGCGCCCTCGGATACGAGAACAACGGAATAACGGCTCGGGTTTGTGTATCTGTCGGCGACGAGCAATTCGGTCAGTCTTTCAATATCGAATTTATATTCCGGAATTACGCAACGGTTCGCCGCGCCTGCCATTGTCGGAAGTAGCGCCGTAAAACCGGCGTAGCGACCGAAAACTTCAATTACGAGAAAACGTTCATGCGAGCCTGCCGAAGTTCTTAAATTATGCGTCATCTGAATAGTTCTTGTAACGCACGTGCTGAAACCGATGCAATAATCCGTGCCAGGCACGTCGTTATCCATAGTTTTGGGAATTGCAACGACTTTCAAACCTTCCTGATGCAAACGAACGCCGTAACTTAAAGTGTCGTCGCCGCCAATTGGAATTAAATGGTCTATTCCGAGAAATTCGAGATTTTTTATTACTTCCGGCGTTAAATCGTTAATCTCGTCGTTATATTT
>WGAL01000089.1 GCA_015494845.1 Melioribacteraceae bacterium | reverse complement strand
GTTGTGGGCTTGGATTATTTTAATCGGAGGCGGGTGGTTGGCGACAATTATTCACTCAATAAAAAACAAATCCGAAAAGCCCAAACCTTTCGCGCAAAAAATTGTGGACTCGGTTTGGATTTCAGTCGGAATAGTTATGACAATCGTAGGTTTTATCGGAACGACTACCGGAGCCGTTTCCGGCGCTTTCCTCTCGCCTTTTATTGCTTTGCAATTGGGAATCGGATTTTTTGTTACTGGCGTAATATTTAACGCAAAATCGATTTATTATCTTTCTTTCGGTTGGTGGCTCGGCGCAATAATTATGATGATTTATCCAGGCTTTTATTCCATTTTATTGTTGGCGGCAATGATATTTTTCTTGCAAGTAGTGCCTGGAATAAACATTTACAGAAACTTCAAAAACAATACGGTTCTTGCAAATGAAAAACTTTGATTATCAACAAATTGACGACTTAATTCATTCGCGTATCCGGCTCACTATAATGTCGGTTCTTATTACTGTTGAAGAAGCAAATTTTAATTTCATCAAAAAACAAATTAACGCAACCGACGGAAACTTAAGCGTTCACCTGAGAAAACTCGAAGACGCAGGTTACATATCGGTAAAAAAAGAATTTGAAAACAGAAAGCCGGTCTCGAAATATAAAATTACGCGGAAAGGGAAAAAGGCGTTTCAAGCGTATATTGAAAAATTGGAACAATTAATAAAAAACAAATAGGAGATACAATGGGTAAAATTAAAATTCTTCCGATATTAATTCTTTTCGCGGTAGCAATCATAATTCCAAACGCGCGAATGTTTGCGCAGGAAAACGAAGAAGCCGGTCTTTACGGCGGAAAAGGTTATTTTATGTTCGGCTGGAATAAGTTGAATATTGGCGAGCTAAATACTCAACTTGCCGCAAAGGGTTATCCGCAACTTTCCGATAATCTTTTTTCGTTCGGCGGCGGCGGATTCGGGATAATCAATAATTTTCTGCTTGGCGGCGAAGGACACGGACTTTACGGCGCAACGGCTATAAGCGGAAATTACAATTTATCTTTAACGGCAGGTTACGGATTTTTCGATATCGGTTACGTAGTATTTTCAAGTGAAGCCGTAAGTATTTTCCCGATAATCGGAATTGGCGGCGGCGGAATAACGCTTGATATTACAAACCGTAACGCGCTAACATTCGACGAAATTTTGGACGACCCTGGAAGAATGTCGAAATTATCCGCCGGCGGATTTCTTATGAATTTTTCAATAGGCGCCGATTACATTATTGATATGGGAAATAATGGTAAGAAATCAAACGGCGGATTGGCGGTTGGTATTATTGCCGGTTATACTTTTGCTCCGATGAAAGGACAATGGCAAATGAATCAAGTTACTGTTTCCGGCGGGCCTGAAGTTGGCGTTGACGGATTTTACATCCGACTAATGATTGGCGGCGGCGGAATGAAGAATAAATAAATTTTTTAAGCCACAATTCGTTAATTACATCGCATTTACTGAATTGTGGCTTTATTTATTTCTATTAACTCTTCATAAACTTTACCACAAAAACAAAAAATTCCTGTTTCAGCATTTCGCATTCATCCAAGCATCCATTTAAAAATTGTAAGTTCGTTTTAAATTCAATAATTTATATTATGTTATAAATAATTTTATGGGCGTTATGAGCAACGTAATTTTTACGGCAAAGTACAAACTTAAAGAGAACACGGAAGAACAGTTTTTGGAAATCGCCAAGGAACTGAAAGCAATCGTAAAAGCCGAAGGATTGTTAAAATACGATATTTTCAAAATGCAAAACAAAAACGAATATTGCGAAATGTTCGTTTTCGAAAACGCGGAAGCGTATGAAAATTACGACGATTCCGATGAAATGCTTTCTCTTCTTTTGAGTAAACTGTCCGATTTAATCGTCGAAGGCACAATCGAATACTCCACGTATGAAAATTTCTTAGAAGATTAATGTTCGAATACGTCGGCGTAATTCACGTTCACTCCATTTTTTCCGACGGAACCGGAACCGTTCCCGAAATTGCCGAAGCGGCTAACGAGGTAAATCTCGATTACTTGATTTTAACCGATCACAACACTTTGCGCGCGTTAAACGAGGGCTACGAGAAATGGTATGGCGATACTCTTTTGCTTGTCGGCGTTGAAATTAACGACCGCCGGAACAAAAATCACTATTTGGCAATGAATATCGAAAAGCCGTATTCAACTCGATTGGAAGCGAAAGAATACGTTCGTTTGGTAAAAGAAGAAGGCGGAATCGGGTTTCTCGCTCATCCTTTTGAAGAAAGAAACAACTTGCCGCAATATCCGCCGTATCCTTGGGAGGAATGGAATACCGACGATTTCGCCGGAATCGAAATTTGGAATCACATGAGCGAGTGGATGGAAAATTTGACAGAAGATAATAAATTGCAAATGGCGCTTCATCCGCTTAAATATATAATCGCTCCTTCGAAAAAGGCGTTGGAAAAATGGGATGAAATCGCGCAACGGCGTCCGGTAACCGCTATCGGCGGAGTTGACGCTCACGCGCACAAAGTAAACGTATTGGGACTTTTCGAACTCGAAATTTTTCCTTACAAGGTTCTTTTTAAATCCATAAGAACGCACGTTTTGCTCGACAATCCGTTGAAAAAAACAACATCCTCGCACGGAATCGAAAAAGCAAAAGCAAGCGTTTACAAAGCGTTGGAAAACGGTTCGTGTTTTATTTCAAATTACTACCGCGGCGACGCGAGAGGTTTCAGATTTTTTGCGGAAACCGAAAAAAGCATATTTGAACAAGGCGCGACGATATTTTATCGGAACGACATAAAGTTGGTTGCCACGCTTCCCGAACAAGCCGAAATCAGATTAATTGCAAACGGGAAAGAAATTTTGAGAAAGCAAAAAACCGCTCTTTTGGAATTTACCGTAACGTTCCCAGGCGTTTACCGCGTCGAAGTTTACAAAAGGGGAAAAGGTTGGATTTTTTCAAATCATATAAGAATAATAAATTAATTACGTTTCAAGAGATTTCCCCAAAATTGTGTTCTTTGTGAAAAACCTTTGCGTTCTTTGCGGTTTCACTTAAACCGCCAATTTCACAAAGAAGGCACAAAGCGCACAAGGAGAAAAAATAAATTCGCGTCTTACTAATACTCCAAAGAAACGTTTTCAAAATGCTCTAATTGAGATTTCCCTTTTTCGATGAAAATTGCAATAACGTCAAATCTAACCGAAGAATATTCCAATGAATTTTCGTTTTCGGTAATGAAATTCTCAGCGGCTTTCTTCATTTGAGTGAGTTTTTTACGCGTAACCGCAAGTTCCGGCTCGCCGTAAGTTTTGCTTGTTCTTGTTTTTACTTCCGCAAACACAAGCTCGCCGTTATCAAGCGAAATCAAATCTATTTCCGAATTTCCGTAACGGTAATTTTGCGCAAGTATTTTACAACCGTGTTTTTCCAAAAATTCTTTTGCGATTTGCTCGCCGCGTTTTCCGATTGAAAGATTGCGCAAACTCATAAAAACGCCGGTTCCTCAGGCGGGAAAATTTTTCTTAAAAATAATTTTCTGTGATGCTCTGTTGCGCCGTGTTTTTTTATCGCTTCAATGTGTTGTTTGGTTCCGTAACCTTTATTCTTCGCCCAAAAATATTCCGGAAACCGTTCATCCAACTCGCGCATAATTCTGTCTCGCGTAACCTTTGCAACTATTGAAGCCGCGCCTATTACGAAAGATTTTGCGTCGCCTTTTACAATTGCTTCGGACGGAACGGATGTTCCGAATTTCTTGTTTCCGTCAATTAAAATAAATTCAGGTTTGGGATTAAGTTTTTCAACAGCGGTTTTCATCGCTTTTAACGCCGCGTTCAAAATGTTCAATTTTTCAATTTCGGCAACTTCGATTATTGCAACCTCCACCGCTAACGCTTCCGATAAAATTTGCTCGAAAAGTTCTTCCCGTTTTTTTTCGGTTAATTTTTTCGAATCTTTTATTCCCTCAATATATTTGCCTTTCTCAAAAATAACAGCCGCCGCAACCACAGGTCCGGCAAGAGGTCCGCGTCCGGCTTCGTCAACTCCGGCTAATAAGGAAATTCCTTTTTCGTAATATTTTAAATCGAAATTGAAATTGTTCACATCACGCCTACTACCATTGCAAGCAAACC
>WGAL01000088.1 GCA_015494845.1 Melioribacteraceae bacterium | reverse complement strand
TACGAAACTACATTTAAGCCGGAATATTTGTCGGAAGCGGTTGAACTGGAAAAAATTTACGACAAGAAATTCCGCGATAAGAAAAGCGGCGGCTATTTTTTGACGGCGGACGATGCCGAGGATTTACTTTACCGCCCGAAAGAAATTTACGACGGCGCAATTCCTTCTTCGAACTCGATTACATATTACGATTTGGTTTTGCTGTCGAAATTAACCGGCAATCCTGAATATGAAGAAAAGGCGGTTGAATTAAACAAAGCGTTTGCGGCAAAGGTTGAAAAATATCCTACCGGTTACGCCGCTTTTTTAACAGCGTTTGATTTTGATTTGTGCCCGAGTTATGAAATTGTTATCTACGGCGAGCGTGAAAATCCGCTGGCAAAACAAATGTTGAACGTTTTGAATTCGGTTTATGTTCCGCGAAAAGTTGTAATTTTAATTGGCAGCGAAAATAAAAATGAATTGGGGAAATTAGTTTCGTTTGTTAGCGATTACGGAATGGTAAACAATCAAACTACGGCGTATGTTTGCAAGAATTTTATTTGCAATTTGCCGACGAATAAAGTTGAAGAAATGCTTGAAATGCTAAAAAATTAATTCGCCTTCGCATTCTTCGCCGTTGCAATTTGTCAATTTTACTTTGGCAAATTTGTTAATCAATTTTTCGTCAAAATTAGTTTTAACGCGAATGTATTCGGAGGAAAATCCGCGAAGAAAACCGTCCTTGTTTTGGCTTTCGAACAAAACTGTAGCTTCTTTGCCGATTGATTTTTGAAGAAATTCACGCTTCTTCTTTTCGCTCAGTTCTCTTAAAATATTCGTTCGCTCTTTTCTTACTTGATGCGGAACGGAATTTGGCATCGAAACCGCGTCCGTATTTTTTCTTTCCGAGTAAGTAAAAACGTGGAGATACGAAACCGGCAAACTGTCGAGCAAATTGTAAGTTTCGCAAAAATCTACGTCGGTTTCGCCTGGGAAGCCGGTGATTACGTCAATTCCCAAACCGGCGGCCGGAATTTCAGCAAGCGCTTTTTCAATGCGGTTCTTGAATAATTTGGTATTGTAACGGCGTCGCATAAGTTTAAGTATTTTATCGCTACCGCTTTGCAAAGGAATGTGAAAGTGCTTTGCAATTTTTTCGCTTGTTTTTGCCAATTCAATAATTTCATCGGTCAGCAAATTCGGTTCTATTGAACTTATTCTTATTCTGAAATCGCCGTCAATTGCAATCATTTTTTGCAAAAGTTCGCCCAAGTTGCTTCCGATTTTACTTCCGTAATCGCCGACGTTTACGCCGGTTAAGATGATTTCTTTGTAATTCTCTGCAAGTATTTTTTTGAATTGCGCGATTACTTCGTTCGGCGGAAGACTGCGGCTTTTACCGCGCGCGAGCGGAATTGTGCAGAACGAGCAAACGTAATCGCAACCGTCTTGAATTTTAAAAAATGCGCGTGTTCTCGCGTCGGCGTCTGTTGACGAAGCGAAGTAAAATGAGGTAATTTCGTCCGTCGGAGTTACAAACACGCACGAAGGATTTTCTTTGTTGAGAGCTTCGTTTACCAAATCGTAAATTTTAAATTTCTCTTCCGTACCGGCTACAATATCGACGCCTTCTGTTTCGAGGAGTTTTTCTTTTGCAATTTGCGCGTAACAGCCAGTTACAGCCACAATGGAGGAAGGATTGTTCCTTTTTGCGCGGCGAATAATTTTGCGCGTTTCCTTATCGGCGTTATCCGTAACCGTGCAACTGTTGATTACATAAACGTCCGCTTTATCATTGAAGTCGGTAATTTGAAATCCGTTTTCCTTAAAACGTTTTGCGATAGTCGAAGTTTCGGCAAAATTCAGTTTGCATCCGAGAGTATGAAACGCAATTTTTTTCAATTTATTCCTTTTGCTTTGAATTTGAGAGGTCAAAAATAATAAAAAGTTTAGGAAAAGTTTTATGATAAAACAACATGCGTTCGCCTTTGGCGGATTGCGAGTTCCGATTTATCGGAACGTAGCCGCGTCGCCACGCACTACCTAATATTCAGCTTTGCTCACTAAACCGATAGATTGCTTCGTTGCTTCGCTTTCTTGAAAATACTGTAATTTTTTAATAATTAACAAAAGAACAATAAAACACATGTCATTACGAGCGAAGCGAAGTAATCTGTCAAATATTTAGCGAACGCTTACTAAACCGACGGATTGCCGCGCTCCACTGCGTTCCGCTCGCAATGACGACAGTGTTAGAGAGTGCTTCGTCGTGATGACACGTCGAGACTTCTCGTAATGACAGAATTTATTTTACAATTTGTAATTTCTTCTTCCGTTTCATTAATCGCCAATAATAAATTATCTTTGAAGATTAAAATTTCGGAGGTTACGAATGGAAAAAATGTGGTCGCCTTGGCGCTCGGTTTACATTGAATCTTTTAAGGATAAACCGAAAGACGAGAAATGCGTTTTTTGTGCCGCACAGAAAGAAGACATAAACGACGACAAAAGTTTGAAGGTATTCGAGGGCGATAAAGCGTTTATCGTGATGAATTTGTATCCATACAACAATGGGCATTTAATGGTTGTGCCGCGCCGACATATTTCCGATTATTCACAAATGACAAAAGAAGAGCGTTACGAAGTATCTGATTTAATTGGACTTGCGATTGAAGCGTTGAAAATAGTTTCGTCGCCACACGGATTTAATGTGGGCGCAAATATCGGCAGAGCCGCCGGCGCCGGAATTGACCAACATATGCATTTTCATATCGTTCCGCGTTGGAGTGGCGATACGAATTTTATGCCGGTTCTCGGCGAAGTAAAAGTAATTTCGCAAGAGTTGTTACGAACCAAAAAAGCGTTGATTGAAGCGTTCACAAAATTAACGGAAAAGGGGAATGAGTAAACCGCTGATTCTCATTGCGCCAAACGAATTTAAGGAAAGCGCATCGTCTGTTGATGTCGCTCAAATTATTTCAAATAAAATTAGAACCGGTTATCCGGACGAGTTTGAAATAATCGCGCGACCTGTTTCCGACGGTGGCGACGGATTTATCGAAACGCTGAAATACAAAGGCGAAATTGAGGTTTTTTATTTGTCGGTAAATTCGCCCGCAGACGAAAATTCCAAATTAAATATTCCAATCGGATATTCGAGAAAAAACAAAACCGCTTATTTAGAATCTTCAACTGTAATCGGACTAAAAGTTATTCCTCGCGAAAAACGAAATCCGCTTGCGCAAAATTCTTCTGCGCTCGGCATAGTACTGAAAATGCTTGATGAAATGAATTTGCGTAAGGAAATCGAAATTGCGCGGTTGGTTGTCGGATTCGGCGGAACGGCGACGCAAGATTTGGGCTTGGGACTTGCTTCCGTTTTCGGATTACGGATTTTACGATGCGGACGCGCTCTGCCGGTTCAACCGAAATTTTATTCGCGAGTAAATAAAATAGATTATCAAAGCGACAATTTTTCTCTTAGTTTTAATATTGACGCCGTTATCGATGTAGAAAATCCGTTAATTGGAGAGAACGGCGCAAATAAAACATTTGCAAAACAAAAAGGTGCAAGCGAACCGGAAATAACGGAATTGGAAAAAGGTTTTCGCAACATACTGAAATT
>WGAL01000087.1 GCA_015494845.1 Melioribacteraceae bacterium | reverse complement strand
TGGAACAATTCTAACGAGGTTAAAAATTGCTGCTTTCAATTAAGTGGTTGAACGATTACATAGATTTAAGCGACGTTTCGGTTGACGAAATTGTCGAAAAACTTACCGCGAGCGGACTTGAAGTGGATGAAGTTACCGACTTGCGGAAGAAATACGAAAATATTGTCGTCGGCTATGTGGAAAAAAGCGAAAAGCATCCGAACGCCGACAAACTTTCCGTTTGCCAAGTAAACGACGGCGAAAAGACTTACAACGTCGTTTGCGGCGCGCCGAACGTTGCGACCGGACAAAAAGTCGCGTTTGCGAAAGTTGGCGCAATTATTCCCGAAGGCGGATTTAAAATTAAAAAAGCAAAACTTCGCGGCGTGGTTTCAGAAGGAATGATTTGTTCCGGCAAGGAACTCGAAATCAACGACGACCATTCGGGAATTATGGTTCTTGACGAAAATTTGCCTGCTGGAAAACCGGTTGCGGAAGTTTTCGGATTGGACGACGTAATTCTCGAAGTTGCGATTACGCCGAACCGCGCGGACGCTTTAAGCCACATCGGAATTGCGCGTGATTTGGCGGCGCTTTTCGGACGCGAAGTGAAATATCCCGAAGTAAACATTACCGAAGCGAGCGAAAAAGCAAGCGATGTCGCCTCGGTTGAAATTTTGAACGCGGATGATTGTCCGCGCTACTCTGCGCGAGTTGTTAAAGGCGTTACGATAAAAGAATCGCCGCGCTGGTTAAAGGAAAAACTTACCGCAGTCGGTTTGCGCCCGATTAACAACGTGGTTGATGTTACGAATTTCGTGCTTTACGAAATTGGGCAACCGCTTCACGCATTTGATTTGAATATGTTAAGCGGAAAGAAAATTATCGTTCGCAACGCCGATGACGGAGAAAAATTTATTACGCTCGATTCGAAAGAGCGCGAACTTAAAGCAAATAATTTAATGATTTGCGACGCCGAAAAACCGGTTGCAATCGCCGGCGTAATGGGCGGCGAAAACAGCGAAGTTACAGACGAAACGAAAGATATTTTGATTGAAAGCGCGTATTTCAATCCGTCGTCAATCCGTAAAACCGCAAAACAATTGGGATTGACAACCGACTCGTCTTACCGGTTCGAGCGCGGAACAAATCCCGAAATTACTGTTTGGGCGGCTACGCGCGCGGCTCAATTAATTGCGGAACTTGCCGGCGGCGAAATTTTAAGCGGCGCGATTGACGTTTATCCGAAACCGGTTGAGCGCAAAAAAATAAAACTGCGTTACGCGCGCGTAAATAAAATTCTCGGTTACGAAGTAAATCCGGAAACGGTTCGCGATATTTTAAAGAGATTGGAACTCGGAATTCTTGACGAGAACGAAAACGATTTGACAGTCGAAGTTCCGGCTTTTCGCCACGATTTGGAACGCGAGATAGATTTGATTGAAGAAGTTGCACGAATTTACGGCTACGATAAAATTCCGGACATTTCGCACGTAAATATTACTTTGAGCGTGAAAGTCGATGAAACTTCGAGCAAGGAAAAAATTCGTGATTTGCTTGTCGGATTGGGCTACCGCGAAATAATTACAAATTCATTGTTAAATAAAGAACTCTCGGAAAAATTCGGGAAACCGCTTTCGGTGTTAAATCCGCAAAGCGCCGAGATGACAAATCCGAGAACTTCGCTTTTGCCCGGAATGTTGCAGACGATTTCGCGTAATATCAAGGTTCAAGAGCGGAATTTGAAGTTGTTTGAAATCGGGCATATTTTTAACAGAATTAACGACGAGATAAATTCTTTCGACGATTTTTCCGAAGACGAAACTTTGGCTTTTACCGTAACCGGAAAAAAATTCGAAAAAGAATGGTTCACAAATCCGGTTAAGTTCGATTTTTACGATTTGAAAGGCGACTTGGAAGAATTTCTGTTAAAATATTACGGAACTAAAAAATACGTTTTGGAATATAAGCAACTGCCGCAAGGTTGTTTTTACGATTACGGAACGTTTGTAAAAGTTCAGAATAAGGAAGTCGGGTTCTTTGGAAAATTGAAC
>WGAL01000086.1 GCA_015494845.1 Melioribacteraceae bacterium | reverse complement strand
AAATATTGCTTTAACGGTCCAAACACCTAAACTTTCTAAACCTCTAAACATAAAAAGCTTTCAAACATAATCATTCAACGTTCCGTTAAATCTTCTTCGCTCAAACGCACAAAGTCTCCTCTTCACAAATTCCCCGCTTGCCTTTGCCTTTTCACCTTTTAACCTTTTTGGCTAACCTTATTCATTCTTTATTCCAAGCGCTCTCATTTCGCTTAATAATTTCAGCATATTCCAAGTTGCTACCTTGCACATCGTCGCGCCGCATTCCCAAACAATGTCTTTTGTTTTTGGATCAATTGAAACTTTTTTGAATTCTTCCGGATTGCGCAACGCCTCATATTCTTTATGCTTAATCATTTTTTGCATATTAATAGTTCCGTCCAATCCGTCGGAATATTTGACATAAAGTTTAAAATTTTCGAGCGGTTTTACTTCAATTATTTTAGGCATAGTATTCTAATTATTATAAACAAAAAACCGCCCGGCAAATATTAACCGGACGGTTCATTGAAAATATTATTTATCAATTAATCTTTCTGTATTTGTCTTCCGATAATTATTCTTTGAACCTCGGAAGTTCCTTCGTAAATTTCGGTAATCTTCGCATCGCGATACATTCTTTCAACTTCGTATTCGCGCACGTAACCGTACCCGCCGTGAATTTGAATTGCTTCGCGAGTAACGTCAACGGCGACTTCCGAAGCGTACAATTTCGCCATTGACGCTTGCATAATGTAATCCTTGCCTGCGTCTTTCAATGCAGCGGCTTGCAATGTAAGTAATTTTGCCGCCTCAATCTTCGTTGCCATATCGGCGAGTTTAAACATAATCGCTTGGTGATTAATAATTTCAGTGCCAAACGCTTTTCTTTCTTTAGCGTATGCAAGCGCTTTTTCGTAAGCGCCCATCGCAATACCTACCGCTTGAGAAGCGATTCCGTAACGCCCGCCGTTTAACGTGTTCATCGCAAAGTTAAATCCTTTTCCGACTTCCCACAATACGTTTTCTTCGGGAACGCGGCAATCGGAAAACAAAAGCGAACAAGTATCGGAGCTACGAATACCCAGTTTATCTTCTTTTGCGCCTTGCTCAAACCCAGGCATTCCTTTTTCAACCATAAAAGCGGTTATTCCTTTGTGGCGTTTCTCTTTGTCGGTTTGCGCAAACACAATATAATAATCTGCGTTTTTGCCGTTGGTAATCCAATTTTTTGTTCCGTTAAGAACCCAATATTTTCCGTCTTTAACCGCAGTTGTTCTTTGTTGCGTAGCGTCCGAACCCGCTTCAGGTTCGGAAAGAGCGAATGCGCCGAGCTTATCTCCGCGGGCAAGCGGTTTAAGATATTTTTCCTTAATATATTCGGAACCCCAACGTTCCAAGCCGAAAGTTACAAGCGAATTGTTTACAGACATTATTACGCCGACCGAAGCATCGACTTTTGAAATCTCCATCATCGCCAACACGTAACTTACGGTATCCAATCCTGCGCCGTCGTATTTAGGATCTACCATCATTCCCATAAATCCGAGTTCGCCGAGTTTTTTAACTATCTCGTAAGGGAACTCCGCATTTTTATCGCGTTCAATTGCGGTGGGTGCAATTTCTTTTTGAGCAAAATCGCGCGCGGTTTCCTGAATCATTTTTTGTTCTTCGGTTAATAAAAAATCCATAACTGCTCCTCTTCTAATTTTTCAAAAAAGTGAAATATTTTTAATTACGATTTTTAAAGTTAAAATAAATTTTTCGCAACCGCTAAATTTTATATCGTAAAATTCTGCGCTTTAACAATTCGGTTCTCAAATTATTCATCGCCTTTGCTCTGTGACTGATACGATTTTTTTCTTCGAGGAAAAGTTCTGCCAATGTCTTGTCATAATCTTCGGGAACAAAAATCGGGTCGAACCCGAACCCGTTTTCGCCACGGAATTCCGTAATAATTTCGCCGTGCAATTCACCAAAAGCAATAATTTCAGTATTGGAATCGACATAACTTGCGCAACAAACAAACTTCGCTTTATGCGGCGGCGGAAAAGAAGAGAGTTCTCTCAATAATTTTTCATTGTTTTCTTTGTACGTTGCGTTTTTGCCTGCATAACGCGCCGAATACACGCCTGGCGCGCCATTCAACTGCTCAACGCTTAATCCGGAATCATCGGCAATAACTGGAATTCCGTATTTATTAAAAATTGTTCTCGACTTAATAAGCGAATTTTCCTCGAAAGTTTTACCATCTTCAATAATTTCCGGCGCGTCAGGTAAGTCGTTCAAAGATAAAATTTCCAAGTCAAAACCGGCAAATAAATTTTTTACTTCTTTTAATTTTCCTTTATTCTTCGTGGCAAAGATTAACTTCATAAAAATTCAAATCCTAATATTGTTATGTAAAGTAAATCTGTAATTTATCAATACGTATATAAAAATCAATAAAAAAAGCCGACCCGAAAATTCGAGCCGGCTTTTGTTAAAAGGGGAAAATGCAAATTATTTCATCAAGATGAATTTCTTCGCATCAATAAACATCTTACCGTTGGAACCTTCCGCTCTAATTGCGTAGAAGTAAACGCCGCTGGTAAGATTGCTTGCGTTAAATTGAACTTCATACGTTCCGGCTTGAACTTCTTTATTCACAATCGTTTGAATTTCACGACCGAGAATATCAAAGATCTTCATCGTTACTTTCGATTGTACCGGAACCGCATAAGTAATGATTGTTGTCGGGTTGAACGGGTTCGGGTAGTTTTGCGACAACTTGAATTCCTTCGGAACAATGTTAGTTCCGTCGTTAACATCATTAACAACCCCGAGATTAACCGGAATGTCTGTCATTTGATGTTCAGGGTCGTTGGTCGCAATATGCAATACCGCCGCATAATCGCCAACTTCCAAATCTTCAGCGTTAAAGCCAAGAGTTACATCCAATGAACCTTTGCCGTTTTCTACAACACCTTCCGTAGGATCAACAGTTAACCAAGAAGCTCCGCCCAACCATACAATTGCGTTATGCAATAAGGTTGCAATATCAGAGCTCCAGATTCCGTTTTCGTTAATCGGAAGGATGTTCAAACCGACTACATTATCGTTAACTGCTATCATCGGTTGTCCGTCGTTCCAGTCGGCAATTAAGAGCGCTCCGTCAGCCAAACCAGGATCTTGGTGTCCCCAAGTATCGTTAATTTCGCTAACACCGGACATAACAGGATGGTTCGGTTCATAAACGGTTCCGAGCGTTCCTTCGCCCCAAATATCTGCCGTGGTTCCGGTAAACGGTCCGTATTGTTCAGTAATAAATCTACCGCCAAAACCCCAGTCATCATAACTGTAAATGTACATATTTGCAATGACTTTACCGCCTTGGTCGATATAATCGGCTATCATGTCGCCAACAGTATTCACGTCTGCGCCTGCCGCCGACCATTTGTAATCGTTTTGAATAATAACGACTTGATATGGAGTCAAATCATCCAAAGTCAAGTTAGCCAATTGGTCTTCCGGATAATGCGTTACTTCCAAATCGTCAAATGCAGACAATGCGTCAAAGAGCGAAGATACGTAATCTGCGTATGGGTCAGGTGAAAGAATAAGCACGCTTACACCGGATTTAGGACCTTCAAGCCCTTTGTTTACCGTAACATCCTGAGCTTCAACAACTGAAGGAGACTGATGTCTCTTCGAATTGTTGTCTGCAGTCGGATAAGATTCATTCAAGTGAATATTAACGCGTTCTGCGCTCTTCTTGAGCATCTCAACGCCGATTTCAAACGTAAGCGGGCTTCCGCCATTGTTTGTAATCGTTAATGTTCTTTCCGAAGTATCTCCTTGATCGAGTACCTCGTTAATTTCCGTTTCACTGAATTCAACAGCCGGAGCTTCAATAACCGTTGCATCCATTGGAACGTTATAAACAGGATCATTAGCATCATTAGAGGAAATCGCTAATGTTCCGCTTAAATCGCCAAGGGCAGTCGGATTTACGGTTACCGTCCAAATCACGGAATTTCCGGATGTGATTGTTACAGGTAAAGAGCCTGCATCCAAAGTAAATGCAGTATTGTCAATTGTCGCATCGGTAATTGTTAAATCGTCGGTTCCGGTATTGGAAACAATCAGTTCGCGACTTTCAGGATAGCCGTTAAATACTTCTCCGAAGTGCAATTCCGTAGGTTCGGTTTCGAGATTCGGAGCGCCTTGAACATGCATTGAAGCGGAAACGGTCATAACAGGATTAACAGGGTCGTTGCTGTTAATATTAATATCAGCAGTATAATTTCCACCAACCAAACCGTTTGCGTCAAATGTAACGTTTACTTCAACGCTTCCGCCTTGCGGAATTACGCCTTCCGTATTATCCAACGTTAACCAAGCGCCTCCGCCTGAACCCAAGAAACTAATCATGTCGAATTCAGCGCCGCCGCTTAACGTGGAAATCATCATTGTGTTACCGGTTGTTCTGTCAACAACTCTTAATTCGCCTTGACTTGCAGCGTTGTTATATGCCGCAATATAGATTTCACCGCTTTCATGGTCGTAACCCATGCCCTGAGCATAGTTAGCGTCATAACCGATAGAACCGATTTCGGTTCCCGCACCAGTTTCCATATCCACGTTCAAGAAAAGATCATTGGAAAGATCCAAAGCATAAAGTGCTTCATCGTCAGCCGCAAGAGCAATAACGATGCCGTCGGTTATTGTTCCAATGAATGTAGCGGTTGCTGTTTCAGTATCGAGAGTATATAAGTTAGAAGCCGTTCCGTATGTTGCAAGATAACATACGTCGCCGAAATAAGCCATACCGGTTGCAACTTCGGAAGAACTTTGCAAACCGCCAATAGCGCCTAAATCTGTAACCGTTCCGGTTTCAATTTCCAATTTGTAGAGATGTCCTGTGTCGTAATCAACGCCGTAAGCAACATTCGGTTCATTATGGCTGATAGCGCCAGCAAATAGATTTGCAACGCTAAACAAATCGGTAGTGTTTTCAGCGTCATCTACGTCAAACGATTGATAAATAGGACTCGGGTCGCCAAACAGATTAGCCGCATAAGCAATCGAACCTTTTACGCCATTGTTTACATGATTAATATTACGTTTCGGCGCAGGCATAAACGAAGGAGCGTCTGTTCCTTTCGGGAAGTTGCCGTCGCTCTTCGGCAAATGCACTTTCGAGATTCTTGCTTTAAGCGGCGCGCCGGTGTAGTCGATATCAATCGAGTATTCAAGGTCGGCTTCGCCAGAGTTCGTAATGGTAAACGAAGTATTGTATGTTTCGCCAGTAATCATATCCGCTGAAAGCGAAGTCGGGTCAACACCAATTACCGGCGGATTTTGAGCAACACCGCGTAAATTAACCTCAACGGTCGGTTCGTCAACGTCGTCGCTCGCAATCGTCAATGTTGCGTCGTAAGTTTGCGCGGTTGTAGGAGCAAACGTAACAACAACATCTTTCGATTCGCCAGGATTAAGAGCGAAACTGTTTTCCGAAGCGGTAAATGCCGCATCGCTTGAAGTAATTCCGCTAACTGTTAATAAATCCGTTCCGGCATTCATTACTTTAAGAGTCATATCGTAAGAACCGTTAACAAAGACGTTTCCGTAATCGAGAGTGTCTTGGTCAACATCAATGTCCGCAACGCCGGTTACATGCAACGATGCCGTAACAGGAACCGCTGGGTTTAATGGATCGTCGTTGTAAACAACAATATTTGCATTATAATCACCGCCGAAAAGTCCTGCTGCGTTAAATTGTACTGCGTGAGTTAATGATTCGCCATTGTATAATGCGCCATCCATTGGATCTACGGTTAACCAAGCATTACCGCCGACTAATTGAACGTCGTCAATTTCTGCATACCAGTTCCAAGGATCGCTATCAATTGTATGGTAGTGCCATCTAATAATCATGTTAGCCGCACCAACAGGCACATACTCATCTAATAATAACGTAACTTCCTCACCAGTCGTACCGTGCAAAGAACCGTGGTCTTCGTTCCAGCTTAGAATGGTAGTCCAAGTTGAACCTCCGTCAAAACTCAAATCAACATCAAGGAAATCTTGGTTGCCGAGGTCTTGGAAATTTGCCTTGTAAGTTAAATACAAGTCTTGACGTCCCATAATACTAATGGAAGGAGTCCAGAGTTCGGTATCGAACATTACGTGACCGGCCGCATCACTGCTTGCACAAGCCGCTTCGCCTTCACCGCCGGTATAGTTCCCTTCGCTCCATTCGGAAGAGGTTTTCCAAATAACGCCTGTTCCGGCATTATCAACAACTGTCCAATTTTCCGGTGGTACGCCGTTTTCAAAGTTCTCTTCCAAAAGAACGTCGTCTTTTCTTCCGAGAACATACATTTTCGGATAAACGCCGTTTCCTATTCTCTTGCCTTTATCCGTAAGAGATTTTTGGATTTGCTCTTTAGTCAAAGGTTTGCTTACAGATTTTTCACCGTACTCAATAGCGATGTAGTATTGCAATAAGCTTGTTGTGGTTCCAATGTTGCTTACCGTGAAGCTTGTATCTTGTGTTCCACCGGTAAATAAATCGGCGCTTAATGCTGTCGGATTTACATCGATAACAGGAGCATCCGAACCGGCACCAAACAAATATACAACAATTGTTCCCTCGTCAGGATCGTCGCTTGTAATTGTCATTGTTCCGTTATCATCGCCAGTATGAGAAGGCATAAAGTAAACGGTTACATCGCGACTCTCGCCTGCGCCGAGAACAAAAGCATTATCGCTTGCTGAATAATCCGTGTTGTCAAACGCAATTGAGGAGATTGACAAATCATCAGTACCAATGTTTGCAACAGTTACAATTGCACTATCAAGTTCATTTACAAACAACGTTCCATAGTCAAGCGTATCCGGAGAAACATCAATATCAGCAACACCGGTTACATCAAGAGTACATCTTACAGGAAGTTCTGGATTTGCCGGGTCGTTGCTAACAACAACTACATCAGCTTCATATGTTCCTCCCATCATTCCTACCGCGCTGAAGGTAACATCAGTTGTTTGAGTTCCGCCGATGTCAACAGTACCTTCCATTGGATTAACAGTCAACCAAGCGCTACCGCCGGCGACTAACTGAACATCGTCAATTTCTGCATACCAATTCCAAGGATCGCTATCCGTTGTATGGTAGTGCCATCTGATAATCATACTCGAAGCGGAAGACGGAACATAATCATCTAACAATAAAGTTACTTCCTCACCAGGTGTTCCGTGCAAAGAACCATGATCTTCGTTCCAACTTAATATGGTTGTCCAAGTTGCACCACCGTCGAAACTCAAATCAACATCAAGATAATCTTGATTTCCTAAATCTTGGAAGTTTGCTTTATAATTAAGATAAATATCTTGTCTTCCCATTATGTTAATTTCAGGAGTCCAAAGTTCGGTATCGAACATTACGTGACCAGCAGCGTCACTACTTGCACAAGCCGCTTCGCCTTCGCCGCCGGTGTAATTACCTTCTGTCCATTCGGAATTTGTTTTCCAGATAACACCGGTTCCTGCGTTATCAATAACTGTCCAATCTTCCGGTGGTACGCCGTTTTCAAAAGCTTCGTCTATCAACAAATCATCTTTTGAAGCAAGCGAGTACATTTTCGGATAAATTCCGTTACCTTTTTTATTTATTTCAGCATTGGCTTTTCTTTGTTGTTCCGGAGTTAATGCTTTAACAACAGATTTTCCGCCAACTGGACGAATTTCAAGATAATATTCCAATGTGCTACCAGCGGAAGCATCATTCATAATATCAAAACTTAAATCTTGAGTTTGTCCGGTTAACAAATTAGCGGAAAGAGAGGTCGGATTAACAGAAACAACTGGCGGATTTGCAGTCGTTCCAGTTGCGTTGTTAGATACATTGGAAGTATTTCCCAAATTATCAACAACTTTAAGAGCAAAATAATATGTGGTTGCAAAATCAAGTCCAGTTACGGTAATTGTTTCCACGCTACCAGGAGCCTGAGGTATCATATCGTTTTCAAATACGGTAGCGTCGTCCCAATTATTTTCATCTATTGGGCTTGTCGAATAACGGATATCATAACGGCTGGCATTTCCGTCGTTTCCGTCGTCGCCAGTTGCTGTCCATCGCAAAGTAACTGTGTTAGACTCCGTCCCGGTTACTGCAAGATCATTTACATCAGCCGGAGGAGTGTTGTCAACTTCAAATGTCAAACCGGCAACTCTTGTTCCCCAATTCCAACCGCCGTTGGAATATTCGTTTGTGTACCAAAAAGTAACGCCGTCGCTCGGGTCAACAGTCATATTTGTATAATCGCCCCAACGATTAACATCGGTTTGTGCGCCTGGCCCTTGAAAAACAGTTACTTCTTGAATTGTCATTTCGCCAAGCGGGTCACCGACATAACGTCCGGTCATGCGAATTTCAGGAGTAATAGAACTACTGGAAGCAGAGTAACCAAGTGCAATGTTTCCGTTTACGTCCATTGCAATACTTCCCATCCAGCGATGAGTATCGTCAGGAGAATATGTTCCTTGTTGGTAAACCGACCAACCTGTTCCATCGTTGCGCAATTCATACCAGCGAATTCCTGCAACGCCGCTACCGTTATCTACTGTATGGTTGGTTACCATTCTTTCGTCATTCTCGCCGAAATAACGATATTGCAATCTGAACATCAAACGACCGGAAAGCGCATCCAATCTATCCGAAACCCCTGCTTGCGGAATACAATCCCTTGTGCTACAAATATCGCTGTATGCCGCAATAGAAACAGGAGTTGGTCCGACAAACATAGAATTGGAAGGATTATCCCAATCAACAATAAAATTATAAATATTCAATGAAGATGAACCTAATTCTGCGAAGATTCCAGGAGTACCTGCCGGAGGAGTATTTGTTCCGTCCAAATCCGCTGGTAATAAACTATAAACACCGGAACTTTGTTGATAAAAGATCATTTGAGCATTCGGGTCACCAGCCAACATTTTGTCGCGTTCTAACGCGGCAACGCCAGCGCCCATAAAGCTTAACGAGCCTGCGCTAAAACTGTTAACGCTCATATAATAAGCGTCCGGCCAAACACCGATTTTGGGATAGTCAGGCATATCGGAAAGTTCAAATGCGTAAAGGTACCAGCTTCCAAGCGGATCGTCTGTTTCCGAAATCGCAAACAATTCATAAAACGGTCCATCTGGAAAGTTTGGCAATGCAAATTGAGAAACAACCCAACGTCCGGCCATTTCATCATAATTTACAATCGGGTCGCCGTCATTTGTTCCGCTCCAAGGTCCAGGAAGATTATTCCATAATGTACTATTATCGGCTGGACCGTAAAGTACACGCCCTGTTTTGCTGAATATAGCAAATGATAAGTTGATCATTTGGAAATAATGGCCAGGACCAACGTCTCCCATATTATCCGGAGGCGCAACGCCGTTTACGTTACTAACGCCTTCAAAGTTTGTCATATCTTTTGTCGAAAGAGACTTATTACCCATTTTCTTTTGAAGAACCGGATCCGTCTCTCCGTTAAGATTGTTTACGAAACGTGATTCTTCCAAAGTAGGATTTGGAATCATGTTTCTCATGATTTTCCAAGGTTGCGTTCCCATCTCCGGCTCAATTGGCGTAATTGAAGAGAGCGGAGGGGTTTTCACGAATTTAACCGCTTTTTTTACTTCCACCCTATTTTGTGAAAAAATTGTGGAAGTCAGGAATAAGAGCATAAGTAAGTATGAGAGAAAAGGCCTCATAATACCTCCTTTTGTTAGTGAATAAATTAATTAAGCTAAAACTCTTAAAGGTATAAAAGTATTAAAAAAACTTATGGGATAGTCCCTCGCTGAAAAGTAAACAAAACTATTTTAATGTAAATCATATAAACAAACTCTTTTAAGTTTATTAATTTAATAAATTAATTGGTAATCTCGCAACTGTTTATATATTGTTGAAATAATTACTCTGAAAACGACAATTGTAGGAATAGCCAAAAACATTCCCCAAAAACCAAAAGCAATTCCGCCTCCCATAACTCCGAGAATAATTACAAGCGGATGTAAATTTACCGCTTTACCGAGAATTACTGGTTGAAAGATTGTGTTATCCAAAATTTGGGCAATAAATACTACTATTACGGAACCCCATATTGCCGCATCTTGCGGGATAAAAGGCAAAACAGGATTTAATTTTCCGACAATCATTCCGTATAAAATCCCTGCGCCGTAACCGATAAGCGGACCGAGATACGGAATAACATTTGAAATGCCGGCAATTATTCCGATTAGAACCGCGCTACCAGGTTTAAACCCGATTAAAAACAAACCTATAAATATTACTCCGCCAACAAGCGACGATTGTAAAATTGTGCCGCGCAAATATTTTCCGAGCGCTTTATCGACGTTATCAAATACGGCAAAAGACATTTCAAAATATCTGTTGGGCAAAATGTTTATTAAGAATTTTTTTATTTCGCCGTCGTCCAAAAGGATAAAAATAAAAACAAACGGCATTACTATCCACTTGGAAATTTCGCTGAAAAACTGCGCAATCTCGGAGGTCGGAATTAACGACGGTAAAATTTCAAATGGGTTTTCCTTTGTCTTTTCTTTATTGTTCTCGTTCTTATTAACCGCAAGATTTGAGTTTATTTTTTTTACGGATTCATACATTTTTAAAATACGGTTTCTCTCTTCCGGCGTGTAATTGGAAGAATTAACATAATTCAAAAATGTTTTTTCTTCTTCCGCATTTAATTTCATAAAATTGTTTAACGTCGTCATTAACGGTAGCGTCTCGTTTCCGAAAAGTTCATCGAGAAAATTTCCTTTTGCGTTTATATCTTCTTTGCCGAACAGCGACAAATACAAGTCGTTAATTTTCGCTTGAGTTTGAACTCTGATAACCAATTCGTGTTGTTTATCAGGAAGCAACGAAATTATCCGTTGCCCTATTCCGACAATCAATAAAATCCAGCCCAACAAAATTATTAGAACCGCGCCCCAGCGTGGAATCTTTTTCTTTTCGAGAAAAGTTAAAACAGGCTTTGTAATATAGGCGAGGAAAAAGCCGATTAACGTCGGTAAAATCAAAGATTGCAAAACCGCAAATAAATAAACGGTTAGCGCTAATCCAAAGAAAAAGAATAACGAATAAAAAATACGCGACCTTAATTTTCTCGATTCGTCAATCATTTTCTTCTAATCTTTCTAACTTTTTTTTGCATTGCTTGAGTTCTTCGTCTTTTTCCACAAGCAAATCGTTTGTCATTCGCAATCTGTAGCCGGTAATGATTGCAAGTTTCCGTAAAATTTTAGCGCCGAGTTCCGGTTGCGAATTAATGAAATCGTTCAAGTCTTCCCGGAAAATCGCAAGTAGCTTTGTCGGCTTGATTGCAACCGCGGAAGCCGAGCGCGGCGAGTTATCAAGCAAAGCAAGTTCGCCGAGCGTATCGTTTGTTTTTAAACGCGTAATTTCAACTTCGGCGTCTTCAGATTCTCTGATAATTTTCACCTCGCCGTCCAAAATAATAAACATCGCCGCCGCGGGTTGTCCGTTCATAAAAATATATTCTTGCGAATTGAATTCTCTTTCGTAAACAATTTTAGCAAGTTGCTTGATTTCGTTTTTGGTGAGTTCCCCGAAAAAAACATTGTTCTTTAACGCGTCAATAATCGTTAATTGCTTACTCGTGAATTTTTGGATTAAACTGTTGTCCCAAATAATTCGTTCGAAAAGCGTTTTTTTATCTTCCATAAAAAATTTTTCATACAAAGTGGATTAATAAGTAATAAGTTAATAAATATCATCTTTTCCACAATGTTGTTTTATGAAAAAATTTCTTGTATTTTGATATAAATCACATTGTACGGAAACTTGGAATTTCGTAGTTTAATCGGAAAAATTCATTTGCCCCCGAATTTTATTGAAGGAAATCGCGTTCCTAAAAAAGAATAAAAAACTTTACCGAAAATTATTCCGCTTTTTCTCGGCGCATCATCATATGCATCAGTTCTTTACGGAAACGACTTTGAAAGACAATCAATTTCGCGATTTGTTCGTCGCTCAAAATATCGTCAAGAGAATTATAAAACCGTATTTTTTCGTCAAGCATTTTTTGCTCTACTTTCGCCAATCGCGCGCGGTATTTTTTCGAGTTAATTTTTTCGCCGTCCCGTAACTTATCGGAAATTTCGGAAATAATATTGTTCTTTTCCCTTTGTATCAAACGTATTTTTTCCAGATGTTTGTTTCTCCGCGCAACAAAACGAACCGCGGTTTCTTCGTCGAGATTCAGCGTCTGAATTAATTTTAATTGTTCAAGTTCCCGCAATTCTTTTTGCCTTTTCATCATATGATTACGGGGCGGGCGAATTTGCCCGAAAGTTCCCGAAACAAAAAATCCGAAAATAATTAAAGCCGTGAATAAACGCTTCATTGTTATATCTCCTTATAAAAATTTTTCTCTTTTCAGTTTTTCGTAAATGTAATCAAAATCGGAATCGTTAATTTGAAAATTATCCAAAATTAAATCCGCCGGCAAATCGGCAAATTCGCTGTTTACGTATTCTTCAATTTCTTCAGGACTTACAGACTTGGAAAGCGATTGAATATAATCGTCAAGCGTAAATTCGGAAGCAATATCTTCGTACGAAATATCGTAATCAAAATTTTCGTCAATATCCGAATAAACAAAACTTTCGGATTGTTTGTTTACGATGCTTTCCGTATTGTTTTTCTTCCCAGACGAAAAGAAGAAAATCAAAAGAACCGCCGCGGTTAGCGCGGTTGCCGCGGAAAGCGAAGCGAAACGTTTTCTTTTCTTGCGTTCCAAACGTTCCCTGACTTTTACGTTAAGATTAACAAAATATTCCGAATCAACATCCTCGACGGAAACAAACTCGTCCAATTCGTTTTTTATTTTTTCGAACTCGGCTTTCAATTCCGTATTTTCATTTAACT
>WGAL01000085.1 GCA_015494845.1 Melioribacteraceae bacterium | reverse complement strand
CGTTCAAACAATCAATTGCAATTTCATAGTGCGTATCGGTCGGCGTGGCGATAATCACGGCGTCAAGCGGAACTTTTTCGAGCATTTCGCGATAATCGGTAAAGCGGTTCTTAACGCCGAATTTATCCGCAACATTTTTGAGTTGAGTTTTTTTTATGTCACTCACGGCGGCAATTTCAGCGTTTGAAATTTGTTTAAGCAAAGGCAAATGCGCAAGTTGCGCTATTCCGCCAAGTCCGATAATTCCGATTTTCACGTTAGCCATTAACCGACCTCTCCGCTTTTCGCCAATTTATGAATAAACTCATCGACGCGTTTTGCAATTCCCAAAGCGTCGATTTCGAGCAAACGGTGCAATTCTTTTTGAGAACCTTGCTCAACCCAATCGTCAGGCAAGCCTATTCTTAAAATATCTTTCTTAATTCCATTGTCGGAATAATATTCAAGCACGCCGGAACCGAATCCGCCGTAAAGTGCGTTTTCTTCAAGCGTTACAATTTTATCGAATTTATTTGCGACATAATTAAGCATTTCCTTGTCAAGCGGTTTGATGAAGCGCATATTTATCAGTTCGGCGTCGATTCCTTTTTCAGCAAGTAAATCCAACGCTTCTTGCGCGTAACTAACCATTTTGCCAACGGCTAGCAACGCAACGTCGTTGCCTTCTTTGATTATCTCGCCTTTGCCGATTTCGAGTTCTTTCAGTTCTTCGTCCATTGGAACGCCAACTGCGGTTCCGCGCGGATAACGAAAAGCGATTGGGCCACCTTCATATTTCGTCGCGGTGTAAATCATATGCTGAAATTCGTTCTCATCTTTCGGCGCCATTAAAACCATTCCCGGTATCATTCTCAAATACGACAAATCAAAAACGCCGTGGTGAGTTGGTCCGTCCGCGCCTACAAGTCCGCCGCGGTCGAGCGCAAAAATTACGTTTAGATTTTGAAGCGCGACGTCGTGAACTATTTGGTCGTAAGCGCGTTGCAAGAAGGTGGAATAAATCGCGACAATCGGCTTAATGCCTTGCGTCGCCAAACCCGCGGCAAACGTAACCGCGTGCTCTTCGGCAATTCCAACGTCGAAATATCTGTCGGGGAATTCATCACGCACCATATTCATTCCGGTTCCGTCCGGCATTGCGGCGGTAATTCCTACGAGTTTCTTGTTTTCTTTCATCAACTTAACTACGGTTTTACCGAAAACGGAAGTGTAAGACGGCACCGTTGTCGCTTTCTTTAACGTTTTGCCGGTAATTTTATCAAACGGCGAAATACCGTGGAATTTGTCCGCGTGTTTTTCCGCCGGTTCGTAACCTTTGCCTTTCTGCGTATAAATATGAACCAAAATCGGCCCATTGTATTTTTTGATATACTCAAAAGTTTGAACCAATTTGGATAAATTGTGTCCGTTGAAAGGTCCAAAGTAACGGAAACCAAGCGCTTCGAAAAGCATTCCCGGCGTAACTACCGCTTTAATTCCGGTTTCCAAACGCGCGGCAACTTTACGCAATCTGTCGCCGAAAGAATCCAGTTTACCGGTCAAATCCCAAATTGCGCCTTTGAATTTATTGTATTCCGGATGCGCGGCAATTTTTGTAAAATAATTCGATAATTGCCAAACGTTTGGCGAAATTGACATTTGGTTGTCGTTCAAAACCACGATGAGATTTTTTTTCAACATTCCGGCGTTGTTCATCGCTTCGTAAGCCATTCCGTTTGTCATTGCGCCGTCGCCGATTACCGCAATTACTTTTCTGTCTTGGTTGTTTAAGTCAGACGCAGTTGCCATTCCAAGCGCCGCGGAAAGGGAAGTGGCAGCGTGCCCGGCGCCGAAAGTATCGTATTCGCTTTCGTTACGTTTCAGAAAGCCGCTTATTCCATTTAATTGACGGATTGTGTGCATTTTGTCGCGGCGTCCGGTAATTATTTTATGCGGATATGCTTGATGTCCGGTATCCCAAACGAGCAAATCTTTTGGCGTATCAAAAACTTTGTGGAGTGCAAGAGTAAGTTCAACCACGCCGAGACTTCCGGCAAAGTGTCCGCCGGTTTTGCTTATCGTATCGATAAGAAAATCGCG
>WGAL01000084.1 GCA_015494845.1 Melioribacteraceae bacterium | reverse complement strand
GTTTAAAAACACCCCTCGCTTTTGTAAAAAGTTATCCACACGGGTAAGAATTATTTCGCCATTAGACAAGCGATTGCGGTTGTGTTTACAATATCGTTCACGCTGCAACCTCGACTTAAATCGAAAAGCGGTTTTTTCAATCCTTGAACAATTGGGCCGATTGCTTCCGCTCCGCCGAGACGCTGAGCAATTTTGTAGCCGATATTTCCTGCGTTCAAGTCGGGGAAAATCAAAACGTTCGCTCTTCCGGCAACTTCGCTTTCAGGAGCTTTTCGGCGTCCAACAGAATCGACAATTGCTGCATCGAACTGCAACTCGCCATCAATGTGCAAATCAGGACGTTTTTCCTGTGCTAATTTTGTGGCTTCAATTACTTTGTCGATAAGCTCGTGTTTGGCGCTTCCTTTTGTGGAAAAAGAGAGCATTGCAACGTAAGGTTCTTCGCCGGTAAGTATTTTATGATTTTCAGCCGTTGTGATTGCAATGTCGGCAAGTTGTTCCGCCGTCGGATTCGGAACAACGGCAGAATCCGCAAAACTGAAAGTTCTATCCGGGAAAACCATTAAAAAGAAGCTCGATACGATGGAAACGTTTTCCTTCATTCCAACAACTTGAAAAGCCGCGCGTAGCACGTCGCCTGTTGCGGCGGTCGAACCGGCAACCGAAGCGTCCGCCATATTTTCTCTTACGAGCATTGCGCCGAAATACAAATCTTTTTTCATAATTTCTTTGGCTTGCTCGTAGGTTACGCCTTTGTGCTTGCGCAAATTAAAAAAGAAATTGACGAAATCGGAAAATTTGTCCGATTTTTCCGGCTCGATAATTCTCACGCCGCTTAAATCAACGCCAAGTTCATTTGCTTTCGCCCGAACCGCGTTTTCGTCTCCAATCGTAATAACGCTCGCGAGGTTTTCTTTTGTTATTTTTTCAGCGGCAAATAAAACTCTGTCGTCGTGACTTTCAGGAAGCACGACCGTTTTTTTTCTTTGTTTGGCTTTTTCCCTGATCTCTTTTAATAATTGTAAATCCGGCATTTTTTACCTCGAATAAAATTTATTATTGATGAATGAAATATAATTCAAAGGACTTTTTAAATAAACAAAAAAAGATATACAAGTTTGATTAAAATAAATTTTTGTGGCGCGTATTGCTTGCAATCTTCCGTTTCGTGTGCGGAATATAAACCGCGCTTGTCCGAACCAAGATTCCCTTGATTGTATGATTTACATGATTTTTCCTTTGTGCCTCTGCGCCTTTGTTCGCCGCGGCGAACTTTGTGCCTCTTTTGTTAATCATGCTAATCATTTAATCATTTTAATCTTGGTTCAAGACATTTGCTTTTTGCTTACATACGATAGATTACTTCGTCAGTCGCTGCGCGACTTCCCCGTAATGACGGCTAAATTCCGGTTCAAAACATTTAAAATAAAAAAACCGGGGGTTACCCCGGCTTTTTGTTTGAACGGAAACCGTTATTTGATTTCAATGGTTTTCGGTTTGATTCGTTCGTGTTTTGGCAATACCACCGTTAGCATACCGTCTTTCATTTCCGCTTCGATTTTCGTCTCGTCGATATTTTCCGAAAGATAGAATTTGCGGTAGTAGTTTCCGAATTCTTGTTCTTTCACGATAAAGCGAGCGTCTTTAAGTTGATTATAAACATCCAAGCGACCCATGATAACGATGTTGTTATCTTCGAGTTTTACTTGGGCGTTGTCTTTTGAGACGCCTGGCATATAAGCAATAAGAACAAAATTGTCATCGGTTTCTACAATATCAACCAACGGAGCAATCCAAGTTTCCTTTTCGAAGGATTCTTCCCAGCTTTTTTGATCCTGAACGTTTACCAATTCTTTTTCTTTGGTTGCCATAGCTGTTACCTCCTTCCTTTATTTTTAATTATTTTTTATCGTCTTCTTCGTCAACAACTTCGTAAGAAGCGTCTTCGACTTCATTGTCGTTAGCGGAACCTGTTGTTTCTCCGCCTGCTTGAGCGTTCGGATTTGCGCCTGCTCCTGGTTGTCCTTGCGGACCTTGTTGATAAAGTTTGGGTGCGATTTCATTCCAAAGCTTGCTCAAGCTTTCGGTTCCGGCTTTTATTGCGTTCAAATCGTCGGATTTAATCGCTTCTTCGAGTTTGTTGATTTCAGCTTCCAAGCGCGCTCTGTCGGTATCGTTTAACTTATCTTTAAGTTCTTCCATTTGTTTCTTGGTTTGGAAGACCAGAGTATCGGCTTGGTTTTTAGCTTCAACGGCTTCTTTGCGTTTTCTGTCTTCTTCGGCATGTTCTTGCGCTTCGCGTTTCATCTTCTCAATTTCTTCTTTCGAAAGACCGCTCGAAGAAGTTATTCTGATGCTTTGTTCTTTTCCGGTTGCTTTGTCTTTTGCCGAAACGTGCAAAATACCGTTTGCGTCTATATCGAAAGTAACTTCAATTTGCGGTACGCCTCTTGGTGCCGGCGGAATTCCATCCAAGTGGAATCTTCCGAGAGTTCTGTTGTCCGCCGCCATCGGGCGTTCGCCTTGAAGCACGTGAATTTCAACCGAAGTTTGATTATCCGTAGCGGTCGAGAAAATCTCGCTCTTCTTAGTCGGGATAGTCGTATTCGCTTCGATTAATTTTGTCATAACTCCGCCCATTGTTTCGATACCGAGGGAAAGCGGAGTAACGTCGAGCAAGAGAACGTCTTCCACGTCGCCTGCCAAAACGCCGCCTTGAATTGCCGCGCCTATTGCAACGACTTCGTCAGGGTTAACGCCTTTGTGCGGTTCTTTTCCGAAAATCTTCTTAACGATTTCTTGAACTTTCGGAACGCGAGTAGAACCGCCGACGAGAATAACTTCGTCGATTTGCGACGCGGTAACGCCAGCGTCTTTCATTGCTTGTTCGCACGGACCGACTGTTCTTTCAATTAAATCGTCGATTAATTGTTCGAATTTTGCTCTCGTAATCGTGATGTTCAAGTGTTTCGGTCCTTCTTGCGTTGCAGTAATAAACGGCAAATTAACATCGGTTTGCATTGCCGAAGAAAGTTCGATTTTTGCTTTTTCGGCGGCTTCTTTCAAGCGTTGCAAGGCCATCGGGTCGTTGCGTAAGTCAATTCCTTCTTGCGCTTTGAATTCGTCGGCTAAGTAATCAATCAATCTTTGGTCGAAGTCGTCACCGCCGAGGTGCGTGTCGCCGTTAGTCGATTTAACTTCGAACACGCCGTCGCCGATTTGCAAAATTGAAATGTCAAACGTTCCACCGCCAAGGTCGTAAACGGCAACAAGTTCTTCTTTGCCTTTTTTGTCCAAACCGTAAGCCAAAGCTGCGGCCGTCGGTTCGTTAATGATTCTTCTTACGTTTAATCCTGCAATTTCGCCTGCGTCTTTTGTTGCTTGACGTTGAGCGTCGTTGAAATATGCGGGAACCGTAATAACCGCTTCTTTAACTTCTTGACCGAGATAATCTTCTGCAGTTTTCTTCATTTTTTGAAGAATCATTGCCGATATTTCAGGCGGGGAATATAATTTATCTCCGATTTTCACGCGAGCCGTATCGTTTTCGCCTGCAACTACTTCGTAAGGAACTTCTTTCGCTTCCTCAACGACTTCGGACATTCTGCGTCCCATAAAACGTTTGATAGAGAAAATTGTGTTTTTCGGGTTGGTTACCGCCTGACGTTTTGCAGGCATACCTACTAATCTTTCTCCGTTTTTAGTGAACGCAACAACCGAAGGCGTTGTGCGTTGTCCTTCCGAGTTCGGAATAACTACAGGCTCGTTTCCTTCCATTACGGCTACGCACGAGTTCGTGGTTCCTAAGTCAATTCCTATGATTTTTCCCATAATTCTTACCTCCTTTTTTACGTGCCGACGGGCTGCCGCAAAGCAACCCGCCGTTTGTTTTTAATTAGCGCTAATTATTTAACGTAACTTAATTATTTGATTTTGATAACTTTTTCGCTTGGTGTTTTCGGACCAACTTTTTTCAGTTTGATGTGAAGAACGCCGTTCTTGAATTCGGCTTCAACTTTGTCTTGGTCAACATCTTCCGGCAAAGTGAAACTGCGTTTGAACGAACCGTAAATTCTTTCGGTTCTGAACGCGTTGTTATCTTTTCTTTCGTCCAAAATTTTCTTTTCGCCTTCAACCGTCAAAATATTATCTTGCAATGTGATTTTTAAGTCTTTTTTATCGACGCCAGGCACTTCGAGGTCGATAAAAATGTTTTTATCGTTCTCTGAAATATCTACGCGCGGCGAAAAGGTTTGAGGAAAATCTTGACCCATTGCCGGGAAATCGTTAAAAAACGATTGCAAATGTTGTTGTAAACTTTCTAATTCACGGAAAGGTTCAAATTTTACTAATGTCATGGCTATTACCTCCTTCTTTTTTTCTTTTTTCAAACTTTCGCCCATTTGTTTACAATTGGCGTGCCAAAATTCTAAAAACAATAAAAATTGCGAATATGGCCCAAAATCATAACTTTTGGTTAAGAACCATAAAAAAGCAAGAATATGTAAAAAAGACATAGATTTGCGACGTATTGACAAAAGAGTTCGTTTTTGTCTTAACTTTTGAAAAATTTACATAACGGAGTATAAAATGTTTAATCTTGAACAATTTGACATTAAACTCGAGACGGAATATCTCGGAAGAAATTTTATTTATCTCGAACGCGTGGATTCCACAAATAGATATTTGCTTCATAATAAGGAAATTAACGAATTCGGAACCGTTGTTTTGGCGGAAGAACAAACCGCGGGAAAAGGAAGATTGGGAAGGACGTGGCTTTCGCGTCCCGAGCGCAGTTTAACTTTTTCCATTTTGCTTAATAAAGATTTGGAAGAATTTAAAATTACGCATCTGAATTTAACCGCCGCGCTTTCGGTAGCGATGGCTCTTGAAAAT
>WGAL01000083.1 GCA_015494845.1 Melioribacteraceae bacterium | reverse complement strand
GCTTTATCTTGCGCGGCATGTAACATTTTCAAGCGTTCTTTCAAATCGTCAACCGGTTTTGCTGCCGCAACCGACGGGAAGTTCGTTTTTTTGCTCGGAACATATTCCAAAGTATTTGTATCTATTTCGAGAATAACTTTCTTTCCGTTTTCGTCTTTCGTTTTTTTGTAAAAACCTTGTCCGGTTTTATCGCCGAGCCAATTGTTCTCAACCATTTTTTTAACATAATCGGGAATTACAAACATATCGCGCGCTTCGTCGTCCGGACAATCTTTGTAAATATTATCCGCAACTTTTACGAGCGTGTCAATTCCCACAACGTCGGCGGTTCTGAACGTCGCAGATTTTGGTTTCCCTGTTAATGGGCCTGTCAAAGTATCGATTTCTTTAATTGTTAACCCGAGTTTTTCTTTCCATCTGAAAACCGACATTATGCTGAACACACCGATTCTATTGGCGATAAACGCCGGCGTGTCCTTGCAAAGCACCGTAGTTTTGCCGAGATACAAATCGCCGTAATATTGCAGAAAATCAACAACTTCTGGCGAAGTATCCGGGGTTGGAATAATTTCAAGCAATTGCAAATAGCGCGGCGGATTGAAGAAGTGCGCGCCGCAGAAATTCTTCTTGAAATCTTCCGAGCGTCCTTCCGTCATTAAATGAACCGGAATTCCGGAAGTGTTAGTGGTTACTAACGAACCTTCTTTTCTGAATTTTTCGACTTGGTCGAAGACTTTCTTTTTAATGTCAAGATTTTCAACAACCGCTTCGATTATCCAATCAGCATCTTTCAGATAATCCATATTGTCTTCGAAGTTGCCGATTGTAATTCTCTTGGCAAAATCTTTTTTGTAAACCGCTGAAGGTTTTGCTTTGAGAACATTTTTCAGATTCTCTTCGGCAATTCGATTTCTTACCGCTTTGTCTTCAAGCGTAAGTCCTTTTTTCTTTTCGGCTTCCGTTAGTTCGCGAGGCACAATATCGAGCAAATAAACTTTGCATCCGATATTCGCAAAATGCAATGCAATACGCGAACCCATTACTCCGGAACCGAGCACTGCAACTTGATTAATTTTTCTTTTCATAATTCGTTCTTCGTTTTATTTGAAAATCAGTTATTTATTTTCTTCAGTGTAAATTTTCTCAATTAAATCGGCGTATTTTTTTAATAGCACGCGCCGTTTAAGTTTTAGAGTTGGCGTAAGTTCTCCACCTTCAACAGTCCACTCATCTGGAACAAGTTCAATTTTCTTAATTTTTTGAACCTTGCCGAGACGAGCGTTGTATTTCTCGACTTCTTCCCAAATTCTGCTGCGAATTCTTTCATCTTTAATTATTTCTTCGCGGGAAGAAAACGGAACGCATTTTTTTTCGCACCATTTTTCAATGAAGCCAAAATTAGGAACGACGAGAGCCGAAACAAATTTCCGGTTCTCGCCGACAACCATTATTTGTTCTATAAACGGAGATTCCTTCATTTTGTCTTCAATCATCAACGGCGCAACATATTTACCGCCGGATGTTTTAAACACTTCTTTCAACCGGTCGGTAATTACTAAAAATTCGCCGTCCATTTTTCCAATATCGCCGGTGTGCAACCAGCCGTCTTTGTCAAGCGCTTTTTTTGTTTCTTCCGGCTTGTTGTAGTAGCCCATCATAATATTTGGACCTTTGGCAAGCACTTCGCCGTTTTCGGCAATTTTTACTTCAACGCGCGGAATCGGTATTCCGACGGTTCCAATTTTGTTTTTACCTTTTTCAAAACGGTTGCAAGTAATTACCGGCGAGGCTTCAGTCATTCCGTAACCTTCCACAATCGGAATTCCCGCGGCAGTGAAAAGTCTGCCAAGGCGCGGTTGCAATTTTGCCGATCCGCTGATTATTCCTTTCACTCTTCCGCCAAGCGCTTCAGTCCATTTGGAGAAAACCAATTTTCGAGCGATGTTCAATCTAAAATTATACCACCAACTGTTATTTCCCATTGCGTCATAATTAAAGCCAAGATTGACCGCCCAACCGAAAATCGCTTTTTTCAATCCGGGAAGTTCGCGCCCTTTCTCCATTATCTTTTCGTAGATTTTCTCCATTAACCGCGGAACCGTGGTAAAATAGTTAGGACGAACTTCTTTGAGATTTTCACCTACTTTGTCAATCGCTTCGGCGAAATAAATCGAACATCCGACTGACAAATAAAAATACATTGCCGCGCGTTCGAAGATGTGGCAAACCGGTAGAAAACTTAACACAATATCGTTTTCGGTATGCGGCATAACTTCCAAAATTGAAAGAACATCATTCATAATATTTGAATGAGAAAGCATTACGCCTTTCGGTTCGCCGGTTGTTCCGGATGTGTAAATAATTGTAGCCAAATCAAATTCATCGACGGAAGATTTAATTTCTTCCAATTTCGAACGAAGCGATTCATCGGCTAACTCTGAAATTTCGGAATAATGTTTTACGCCTTCGATTTTCTCAAACGAATAAATCTCTTTCACTTGCGGACAATTTTGCAGTACGTGTTGCACCTTTTCATACAATTCACGATTCTCAACAAATACAAGCTTTACCCCCGCATCATTAAAGATGTATTGATAATTATCTTCGCTGGTGTTGGGGTAAAGCGGAACATCAACGGCTCCAATTTGCAGAATCGCGAGGTCGGTAATTGTCCATTCAGTTCGATTGTAAGAAATGATTGCGAACTTGTCGCCTTTTCCGTAACCAAGTTTGAGAAGACCGAGACTTAATTTGTCAACAGCGTCGATTAGACCAATCGTGCTGTATTTTCTCCACGAACCGTTTTCGCCTTTTTTGTCGCAAAGCGCGTCGGCTTGTGGGTAATTTTGTTTTTGATACTCAAGAGCGTCAAAAAGTCGATTCTCTAAAATACGTTTTGGTTTTTGCACTTTCTTCCAGCGCTTATTTGTGAAATTTACAGAACTAAAATAAAAAGAACGAAATTATTCTGCAAGCGAAATTTCGCTAAAAATGAAAATCCGCTATTGGCGGTAATTTTTTATTTATTATATTTGTCTCAAAATTTTAGAATTGTTTTGACGCTAAACAACGAATACATAAAATTAATTTTCGGACTTAAACTCAAAAACATCCGTCAAGCGAAAGGTTTATCGCTTTCGGTTCTCGCAAAAAAGTGTGGAATTTCGGTTTCTTATTTAAATGAAATTGAAGCCGGAAAGAAATATCCTAAATCCGATAAAATCGCCGCGCTTGCAAACGCGCTTGGCGTTTCGTACGACAGACTTGTTTCTCTGAAACTCTCCAACAAACTTGCTCCGATTACCGAATTAATTTCGTCGGGGATTCTGGAAAAACTTCCGCTCGAACATTACGGCTTGGACGTGCGAAGAATAATTACGC
>WGAL01000082.1 GCA_015494845.1 Melioribacteraceae bacterium | reverse complement strand
ATTATGGCCGGAATTACAGTTAATTAAAAACGAAGATTTACGCGAAAAAACCGCTCAGTGTTGGGAATACGCGCTTGATAACAGCGTTCTTACCGCAGAAGATTTAGAAAAAATTCCTTTTTCTTTATTGATTGATAACTACGATATTAAATTTATGCAACACAAACGCGCGGCGGTGCGTCTTTCAATTGCGCTTGCCGAAGAAATGCAAAAGAGTTTCGGAAACGAGTTAAACATCAATATGGATTATTTAATTTCCGGCGCGATTTTAATCGATGTGGGTAAATTGCTTGAATACGAAAAAGATGAAAATGGCAATTTAACTACAAGCAAAAACGGCAAGTTGGTTCGCCATCCGATAAGCGGCGTAGCGATTGCCGAACGTTTCGGTTTGCCGTGGGAAGTTCAGCATATTATTGCAACGCATTCCAAGGAAGGCGATATCGCTAAAAGAACGGTTGAATCGTTGATTGTTCATCACGCAGATTTTGTTAGCTTTGAGCCGTTTCAAGATTCTAGAAGATTAAAAATTTAAGCGAGTAAATGAAAACCGTTACAATTTCCGGCGGAACCGGATTAATCGGTCAAGCGCTTGCAAAAAAATTGCAAGAGAAGGGTTACAACGTGAAAATTCTTACGCGTAATCCTTCCGCCGTCTCCGAATACGAAGCGGTTTATTGGAACCCGGCAAAAAAGGAAATCGACGCGGATAAAATTGCGGATTCCGATTTTATTGTTAATCTTGCAGGCGAAAATATTTTCAGGAAGCGTTGGACGAAATCGCAGAAAGAGAAAATTTTAAGCAGTAGAATTAATTCAACTCGCTTGCTTACAGATTTAATTTTGGAAGAAAAAATAAAGCCGCAAGCGTTTATTTCGACTTCCGCAATAGGATATTACGGTTCTGAAATTACAAGAAATCTTTTTACTGAAAAGGATAAGCCAGGTAATGATTTTTTAGCGAATGTTTGCGTAGCTTGGGAGAAAGAAGCCAAAAAAGTCGAACCAAAGACGAGAACCGTAATATTTAGAATCGGAGTGGTTTTTTCAAAACAAGGCGGGGCTTTCCCGAAACTTACTTTTCCTCTGACTTTCGGCTTTATTAATTCTCTCGGCAGCGGCGAGCAGTTTTTATCATGGATTCACATCGAAGACATCGTAAATATGTATTTGTTTGCCATTGAAGAACAAAATATTGGCGGAGTTTTTAATGCGGTATCGCCGGAAGTTGTTATGTTTAATTACTTTGTAAATGAAGTCAGAAAAATAAGAAATGTCTTTCAGTTACCTAATGTTCCTTCCTTTTTAATAAGATTGTTTCTCGGGGAAGCGGCGGATGCAATTCTGGGTGGTAGCGCAATTTCATCTCAAAAAATAATTAAGGAAGGGTTTCGCTTCAGATATTCCACGCTCAAATCGGCTCTGGAAAATTTGTTTCGATTGTAATTAGAGCAAAACGAATCAGTGTCCGTTCGCCTTTGCCTGATTGACACACCGTCGTCATTGCGAGCGAAGTGAAACGGAGCGCAGCAATCTGTCGCACTGTAAAATCAAACTAAATGTTCGATAGATTGCCACAATCCGCCGTGGCGGGTGCTGACGCAATTTTTCGCTATGACGCGAGTTTTCTTATTTTTTGGTTTATTTTTTTCTTATTCCCATCATTGCAAGGAGCAAAGCGACGAGGCAATCACTACATTGTTAGCTCAGCTGAATATTCGATAGTCCGTAGCGACGAACGTGAGTTTTCCCGTTTTTTTTAATTTTGCTGTCAGACCAAATATCAGATATTTATGTATATTTAAAATTCGATTCTACGTTTCTGTTTGATAAATAAATTTTAAATTTTTTTGGAAACTTATTTCATTTTGACAGGTTAAAAAAGGTGTTGAAAAAAGATTTTAATACGTTAAGCGACGAAGAACTTATTAAAGAGTTTCAAGAGAACAATACTCTTGAAGCGTATGAAATATTGGTAAAGCGGTATAAAGACCCGCTGGTGAATTTCGTTTACAGATTTGTCGGCGATAAAGAAGTCGCTGTTGACATTGTGCAAGATACGATGGTGAAGTTTTATTTGAAAAAAGATTCGTATCAAACAATCGCTAAATTTTCGACTTGGCTTTATACGATTGCCGCAAATCTTGCGAAAAACGAACTAAAAAGAAGGAAAAAACGTTCTTTTCTATCATTGAACAGCGATAAGGAAGAAGACGGGTACGAAGTTCAAGTGCCGGATAAAACGGTAATCGACCCGGAACGGGCGACGCATAACGATATGATGCAAGAGGATATTCAAAAAGCGTTGATGAAAGTAAAGCCGGTTTATCGCGAAATGGTGATTTTAAGGGACATCGAAGGTTTTTCTTACGAGGAAATTGCCGAAATGAAAGGTTTGCAACTCGGAACGGTAAAGTCAAGAATAAATAGAGGAAGAAATCAATTAAAGAAATTGTTACAAAAATACGTAGAAGCATAAAATGAAAAAGAAACTCAGCGACGAAAAGTTAATTGCCTTGATGCAAAATCTTCCGCGCATGAAAGCGCCTGAAAATTTCGAGTATAATTTGATGACGAGAATCAAAAACGGGAATTTCGGCAGGCTTGAAAAAGAAGAAAACAACAATTGGTTGTGGGCGTTTATTCCTTCGGCAGGCATTGTTACCGTCGCAGTTGTTGTTTTAATGTTTATGTTCTCGTCGATTGAAAACGAACCTTCCTTGGCGCCGCCTCAAAAGATTGCGCAATCCAAAGCCAAAACGTTTGTAGTGATTAAGAAAAAAGACGCGAACGAAAAAGGCGAAATCGAAGCGGTTAAAATTGTTAAGGCATCTAACGACGTTGTAACGAAACAAAAAATAATTATTCCGGTTCCCAGCACGGAAGGGCTGCAATTGGATAATTATTTGAACAAGTCAATCGAAAACGGCAACTCGTCGGCAACGTTGGTAAGCAGCGAAGAAAAAATGCCGTTTATGTTTCGGGAATTTCTGCCTTATTCGGAAATTCGTCAAAAT
>WGAL01000081.1 GCA_015494845.1 Melioribacteraceae bacterium | reverse complement strand
GAGTTAATGTCGCTAATGCCGAATTTTTCCGCAAGAAATTTTATCTTTTTTATTCCAAGTCCTTTAATTTCAAAGAGTTCGTCAATTCCGCGCGGAACTTTTTCGAGCAAAACATTAAGTTCGTTTACCGGTTCGCCTTGCAAATAATTTTTGATTACCGAAAGAATTCCCTTGCCAATGCCTTTTATTTTTATGGGATTTTTTTCATCTATTAATTCGTGCAAATCGCCAGTAAAAGAACGGAGAGCGTTTGCGCCGGTTCTGAACGCCTTTATTTTAAACGGATTTTCGCCGGTAAATTCCATTAAGTCGGCAATGCGGTTGAGCAGTTTTATTAGTTCTTTCTTCTCGTTTTTTTCTTTCATAAAATCACCTCAATGCTAAAATTATTAAAGGCGTAACGCTTCCAAGCAACGCGCCGGCGATAACTTGCGCGGGCGTGTGAACTTTAAGTTGCAACCTCGCCCAAATTACTAAAGCGAGAATCGCAAGGAAAAGAAATGCGAAATCGCTTTCGATAAATATTGCAACGCCGAGCGGAATTCCCACGCCGGTTGTGTGCGCGCTGATTTTCCATTTTTTGTTAATAAGCGTAACAAAAACAGAAGTTACGAGAAAGGCAAGCCAAACAGCGGTTGAGAGCGAAGCGCCGGTTCTAAAATAATTTAATAAAAGAGCCGTAGCAACGATGAAAATTCCGATAATATACGGAACAGTGCGCTCTTCCTTGATTGTTGCATCGTCGTTGGAAACGAGCGATTTTTTTCGCAGATAAACAAACACCGCAATCGGAAGGAGAAGACCGAAAGCGAGCGAATTTAGTATTACAAACTCCGCGTGCGCCTTTTCAGTTTGCGTAACTGTAAGAAATACGAATAAATTCATCACCGGCGGGACGAATAAATAAGATATTATTTTCGCCAGTTTATTCTTGTTCATATTGCGGTTTTGAGTTTTCGTATTCTTTCAATTTTTCGAGATATTTCAACAGCGTTTCTTCGATTGGCGCGTATTCCGTGTATTGCATTAGTTCTTGCCGCACTTTCGACGCGCCGTACAATCCTTTTAAGTAGCTGGAATAAAATTTTCTGAAAGGAATAACCGCGCGCCGTTCTCCTTTTACTTCAACTTCGTATTTCAGATGTTTAAGCGCGGTGTAAATTCGTTCTTCCGTTGTAACTGGATTTTTAACTTCGCCGTATTTAAGAATTTCTTTTCCTTCGCGGAAAATCCACGGTTGCCCGATTGCTCCGCGCGCAATCATTACGCCGTCCGCACCTGTTTCGTCAAACGCTCTTTTAACGTCTTGCGCGCTCATTACGCCGCCGTTAAGAACCACGGGAATATCGACGACTTCCTTTATTTTTTCAATCCAGAACCAAGCCGGCTCGCCCGAATGCCCTTGACTTCTCGTTCTGCAATGCACCGTAAGAACTTTTGCGCCGGCGTCTTCTATTCTCCGCGCAACATCGAGAATTACGATGCTGTTTTCGTCCCAGCCGAGACGCGTTTTTACGGTTACCGGCAAATCGACCGCTTCGACAATCGCGCGAACCATTTTCTCCATATATTCGGGATTTTTAAGCAAGCCTGCGCCCGCGCCGCGATTAGCGACTTTTTTCACCCAGCAACCCGCGTTTATGTCAATTAAATCGGGGTTTTCGCGTTCCGCAATTTTAGCGGAAACAACCATCGGCTCGATTTCGCCGCCGTAAATTTGAATTCCAATTGGTCTTTCTTCATCGTGGATTTTCATCTTCTCGTGCGTTTTTTTGTCTTTACGCGAAAGACCGTCGGCGTTAACAAATTCCGTGTAAACAATATCTGCGCCTAATTCCTTGCAAATTTTTCTAAATCCCGGATTAGTAACATCTTCCATCGGCGCAAGAAGAAGCGGTTTTTCAAGTTCTATTTTGCCTACCTTAAACATTCTTTCCCAAATTAATTTTTACGGAAAGACAAATATAAGCAAATGAGAGGTTTTGGTAAGATTTGAGTTTTACGTTCTGTTGAAGAATAATTGTAATTGCAACTTTCTATGTTTGCGTGATTGTTATTTATCTTTTTCAATAATGTAAACCGTGCCTTTCCCTTTCCCGAGACTTAAAATTATTTGTTCTTTTTTCAAATACTGTAAGTCTTTTTTAATTGTGTTTACGCTTATATTC
>WGAL01000080.1 GCA_015494845.1 Melioribacteraceae bacterium | reverse complement strand
AAAAAAAGGAGTGAATAATGGCAAAACAACAAACATTTGCCGATAAGGCAAAAGGAAAACACAAAGACACATCGGTTACGGTGAAAGTTGTGCGTAGCGTTAAATCCAAAAAAGGAAGCTACCAATTTATTGAGAATTTCGTAAAACTTGATGACATCAACAAGGTTACTGACATCAAGTAAAATGTTTATTTTGTGAAATTGATGAAAACTCAAAGGCTTCGTAGTCTTTGAGTTTTTTACTTTTAAAGGAAGAGGTTGAACTATGTTTGTTGATTCACACGCGCATCTGTTTTTTCCGAATTTTAAAGATGATTTGGAAGAAGTAATTGAACGCGCAAAACAAAACGGCGTGGATTATATTCTTGTTCCGGGAACGGACTTGGCAACATCGAAGCAAGCGCTAGATTTAGCGGAGAAATACGATTTTATTTACGCCGCCGTCGGCGTTCATCCGCACGATACGGCCGAGTGGAACGCGGATTTTATTCCGAAAATCAAACAATTAGCCGAACACGAAAAAGTTGTAGCAATCGGAGAAATCGGTTTGGATTACTATTACGATTTTTCGCCGCGCGAAAAACAAATCGACGCATTCCGCGCTCAACTTGATTTGGCTCTTGAACTTAACTTACCGGTTATTATTCACAATCGCGAGGCAAACGACGATATTATGAACTTTGCTCGCGAATATGCGCCAAAAGGTTTAAAGGCGCAATTCCATTGCTTTGCCGGTTCTGCAAAAGACGCGCAAGAATTAACCGAGCTTGGTTACACAATTTCTTTTACCGGAAATATTACTTTCAAGAAGGCGGAAACATTGCGAAAAATGGTTGCGAGCGTTCATCCGGAAAATATGCTGATTGAAACCGATTCGCCTTTTCTTACGCCGGTTCCGCACAGAGGAAGAAGAAACGAGCCTGCTTACGTAAAATATGTTGCCGAAAAAATTGCGGAAATCCACAAATTGCGAGTTCAAGATATTGCGCGCGCTACGTCTTACCGCGCATACAAACTTTTTGGAATTGGCGAAGAACCGAAATTGCGTTTTACTTATCAAATCGGGAAATCGCTTTATATTAATGTTACGAACCGTTGCAACGCCGATTGCGTATTTTGCGACAGAAACGGCGACGCCGTGATTTTCGGTTACAAATTGAAAATGCGGAAAGACCAAGAACCGCCTGCCGCGGTTTACATTGCGGAAATCGGCGACCCGACAAAATACAAAGAGATTGTTTTTTGCGGTTACGGCGAACCGACAATCCGTTGGGATGTGGTAAAAGAAGTGGCGAAATACGTAAAAGCAAAAGGCGGAAATACGCGATTGAACACAAACGGACACGGAAATGTTATTAACAAACGCGACATAACGCCGGAATTGAAAGACTTGATTGACGCGGTTTCCATTAGTCTAAATTCAACCGACCCGGAACAATATGCTAAACTGATGCGCGTATCGCCTTCGATGCACGCTGAAATGATTGATTTTGCGAAGAAAGCAAAGCAATACTCGCGCGTGGTTATGTCGATTGTCGGATTAAGCGAAGTCGATACCGAGAAAGCGAAGAAATTTGTAACCGAAGAAATTGGCGCCGAATTCCGCGTCCGCGAATATTTTTCGTGATGGATTAATAAAAATTCGTCGTCATTGCGAGCCAAGACGCGCAAGCGGATTGGCGGGGCAATCTACCGTACCGCGCGCTGAGTAGTTAAACCTTTTTGTCTCGAACCATGATTTTTGTTCGCCGCGGCGAATTATCTGATTTTCATGATTTTTTCTTTGCGCCTTTGAGCCTTTATGCCTTTTTGTTAATCATGCTAATCCCGAAATCATTCTAATCATGGTTCAAGACATTTGGCATTTGCTTACAAAACCGACAGATTGCTTCATTGCTCCTTACGTCGCAATTCGCAATGACGACGGCGTAACAGATTGCTTCGTCGCTTCGCTCCTCGCAATGACGTCAATTTCAAACCAACCGCTTCAGCGCTAAGAACTAAGAACCACGAACCAAGAACCAGAAAACTAAAACTCTTCCTCGACAATCCACTCTTCGGCTAATTCTTCCGGAACGCCGGTAATAAAGCGCGAAGGTTTGGAAAGCGTCGTTCCTTGAAATCTGTCGAAAATATTCATCGGATAAGTAACGAAAAGATTTTTCTTTGCGCGCGTAACCGCAACGTACATTAGCCGACGCTCTTCTTCCAGCGCGTCGTCGCTTTCGAACGCTTGCGAAGTCGGGAAAAATCCTTCCAATACATTGATTACAAAAACCGTGTGCCACTCCAACCCTTTTGCGGAATGAATTGTGGAAAGCGTTACGTATTCGTCGTCTTCGCCTTCGGATTCAACGTCAACAACGCTGTCGCGCGGCGGCTCAAGCGCCATATCCGCAAGGAACGAATCGACCGAGCGGTAGTTCGACGCAATGTTGATGAAAATTTCAATGTCTTTTTTCCGCTTGTTGTGGTCGTTGTATTTATCCTTAAACAAAGGATTGTAATATTGGAACGAGATTTCCGCCATATCCGCCGGCGAATATTTCCCTTTGTGCAAAGAGTGCAGAACTTCAAAAAGCGTTTCGAACCGGGAAAATTTGTCTCTGTCGAAAACCGGAATGTCGCCGGAAAAAGTAATTTCTTTACGCGCGATTGCGTCCAATACTTGCTGCGCCTTCTTTGGTCCAACGCCTTCGTGCAAAAGCAAGATGCGATACCAACTTACCAAATCATTCGGATTTACCGCGATGCGCATAAATGCAAGCAAATCTTTTATGTGCGCACTCTCTATTAATTTCATTCCGCCGAATTTCACGAAAGGAATGTTAGCTTTCACTAACTCCAGTTCCAAATCGAATGAAAAATAACTCGAACGGAAAAGCACGGCGATTTCTTTCAGCGGAAGGCCTTCCTCGCGAAGTTCGAGAATTTTTTCAACGATAAATCGCGATTGCATATTTTCGGTTTTCGCCGAAACGATAACCGGCGGTTCTTCCGAAGATTTTCTTGTAAACAAACGTTTCGGATATTTATTCACGGATTGCGAAATAATGTGATTGGCAAAATCCAAAATTCCTTGCACGCTGCGGTAATTTTCTTCGAGCTTGATTATTTTAGTTCCCGGAAAAAGTTTCGGGAATTCCATAATATTCTGAAAATTTGCGCCGCGGAAAGAATAAATCGATTGCGAATCGTCACCCACAACCATTACGTTCCTTTGCTTGCGAGCGAGATTTTTAACGATTTCCGCTTGAATTTTATTTGTGTCCTGATATTCGTCCACCATAATAAATTCAATATTGCTCAAAAAATTTTCAACCGCCGAATTATCTTGAATTAAGAAATCATTCAATCGCACAAGCAAATCGTCGTAATCGAGCAAATGATTATCACGCTTGTATTTTTCGTAAACGCCGTAAATGGCGAGCATTTTATCGAGGAATTGCAAAAAGTGCGGATACTCGCGTTCCACAATGCTTTCTATCGATTTGCTTTTGTTGCGCGCGAGACTGTAAATTTTAACGAGCGTCGCTTTGTTCGGAAAACGTTTTTTCAATTTTCCCAAATCGATTTGCGAGCGGATTAAATTTACCACGTCTTCGCTATCGCCTTGGTCGAGAATCGTGAAATTCGGATTTAATCCGACGTAACGTCCGTAGCGGCGAAGCGTAAGATTTGCAAACGAGTGGAAAGTTCCGCCGTTGATTTGCTCGCAGCGGTTGTCCAAAATTACCGCCGCGCGGTTCATCATTTCGCGGGCGGCTTTGCGCG
>WGAL01000079.1 GCA_015494845.1 Melioribacteraceae bacterium | reverse complement strand
GTTTCTTCCATAACATTTAGCGCAAACGCCGTGTTCTGATTCGCAAGTTAAAACGGTTCTGATAAATACCGATTCGATATTCGCTTCTTCAATTTTCTTTGCGATATCTTCGGTAATCATTTCGCCGGCTTCAATAATCACTTCGTCGGTAATCGGATGATAAACATCTTCTTGCGCAACGCGTCCGGTAATACGTTCGGCGAGCGATTCTTTAACTTCTTCACCGTCTTTCAAAGCGGTTGTGTAAACGCCGCGGATTGTTCCGCAATCTTCTTCCGAAATAATTACATCTTGCGCAACGTCAGTCAATCTTCTTGTAAGGTAACCGGCGTCAGCAGTTTTCAATGCGGTATCCGCCAAACCTTTACGCGCACCGTGCGTTGAAATAAAGTATTCGAGAACCGACAAACCTTCCTTGAAGTTCGCAATAATCGGGTTCTCAATAATGGAACCGGATTGACTGGAAAGGTTTTTCTGAGGCTTCTGCATCAAACCGCGCATACCGGCTAACTGACGAACCTGTTCTTGCGAACCTCTCGCGCCGGAATCCACCATCATATGAAGCGGGTTAAATCCGTCACGGTCTTTCTGCAATTCAACCATCAACGCTTTACTGATGTTGTTCGTCGCGGTCGTCCAAACGTCGATAATTTTATTGTAACGTTCGGTATCGGTAATCAAACCTTGTTCGTATTCGTCAAAAATTTGACTTACTTCTTTATTCGATTCTTCGATAATTTTTTGTTTAACCGAAGGAACAACCATATCGGTAAAGCTGATTGAAACGCCGGCTTTTGTAGAATACAAATATCCCAAATCTTTCAAGTCGTCAAGGAATTTAGCGGTTTTTTCGTTGCCTAATTTCGTGAACATTCTGTAAATCAAACCGCTGAAAATCTTCTTAACGAGCAATTCATTAATGAAACCTAATTCATCGGGCACAATTTGATTAAATACAACGCGACCGGGCGTAGTTTCAACCAATTCGCCGTTAATTCTTACTTTAACCAAAGCGTGCAAACCAACGCGTTCCTCGTCGAGTGCGAGCAAAACTTCGTGCTGGTCGCTGAAAATCATTCCTTCGCCTTTGTCGCCGGGTTTTACTTTCGTCAAGTAATAAACGCCAAGAATAATATCTTGCGTAGGAACAACAATCGGGTTACCGTTTTGCGGCGAAAGAATGTTGTGGCTCGAAAGCATCAACAAAGTCGCTTCGAGTTGCGCTTCGTAGGAAAGCGGCACGTGCACAGCCATTTGGTCGCCGTCAAAGTCAGCGTTAAACGCCGTACAAACCATCGGTGGCAACTGAATTGCCTTGCTGTCAATCAAAACAGGCTGGAATGCCTGAATACCAAGTCTGTGCAACGTTGGAGCGCGGTTAAGCAAAACCGGATGGCTGTCAATAATTTTTTCGAGCAATTCCCAAATTAACGGCTCTTTTCTGTCAACAGCTTTTCTTGCGCTTTTTACGGTTTTGTAATGACCGGCTTGAATTAATTTTCTGATAATAAACGGCTTGAACAACTCAACCGCCATATCTTTCGGCAAACCGCATTGGTGCAATTTTAATTCTGGACCAACAACAATTACCGAACGTCCGGAATAATCAACGCGTTTACCGAGCAAGTTTTGACGGAAGCGTCCTTGTTTTCCTTTCAGCATATCTGAAAGCGATTTGAGCGGACGGTTGCCGTCGCTTCGAACCGCGCTTGAACGACGCGAATTGTCAAACAACGCGTCAACAGCTTCCTGAAGCATTCTCTTTTCGTTGCGGAGAATAACTTCCGGAGCTTTAATATCAATTAATCTTTTCAAGCGGTTGTTGCGAATAATTACGCGGCGGTAAAGGTCGTTCAAATCGCTGGAAGCGAATTTTCCGCCTTCGAGGGGAACGAGTGGACGTAATTCCGGCGGAATTACCGGAATTATGTTCATTACCATCCATTCCGGTTTGTTTTGAACTTTTCCTTCTTTTTCGCGGAACGCTTCCAAAACGCGCAAACGTTTGAGAATATCGTTTCTCTTTTGTTGCGAAGTTTCTTCTTTTAAACGCGCTTTTAATTCACGGAAAGTCGCTTCAACGTCCGTTTGTTGAAGCAAAATTTTAACCGCTTCGCCGCCAATTTTCGCAACGAATTTATTCGGATCGTCGTTTTCCAGCGTTTCGTTTTCTGCCGGAAGCGAGCTTAAAATTTCGTAATACTGGTCTTCCGAAAGCAAGTCTTTGCGTTTCAAACCGGTTGGACCGGGATTAATAACAATGTATGATTCGTAATAAATTACTTTTTCGAGTTCCTTTGTAGTCAAACCGATAATATTACCGATTTTTGAAGGAAGCGCTTTGAAGAACCAAATGTGAACAACCGGAACCGCAAGTTCGATGTGTCCCATTCTTTCGCGACGAACGCTTTTTTGGGTAACTTCAACGCCGCATCGGTCACAAACGATTCCTTTATAGCGGATGCCTTTGTATTTTCCGCAAGCGCATTCCCAATCTTTTACCGGTCCAAAAATCTTTTCGCAAAAAAGACCGTCTTTTTCCGGACGGAACGATCTATAGTTTATCGTTTCGGGCTTTGTAACTTCCCCGTGAGATCTCGAAAGAATATCATCAGGGCTTGCCAAACTTATTGTAAGGCTTTTAATATTTTTAACTTTTTGATCTGGCGCTCCGAATCGCATAAATTTATCTCCTTGTAGAAAATTCTTAATTAATCTTAATATCCAGGCCTAATCCCTGAAGTTCTTTAATTAACACATTAAACGATTCAGGAATTCCGGGCTCGTTGATATTTTCGCCTTTTACGATTGCTTCGTAAACTTTGGCGCGTCCTTGCACATCGTCCGATTTTACGGTGAGAATTTCCTGCAAAACGTGCGATGCGCCGTAACCTTCGAGAGCCCAAACCTCCATTTCCCCGAATCTTTGACCACCAAACTGAGCTTTACCGCCCAACGGTTGTTGTGTAATAAGGGAATAAGGTCCGGTTGCACGAGCGTGAAGTTTGTCGTCCACCATGTGACCGAGTTTTAACATATAAATGTAACCGGTCATAACTTTTTGGTGGAATTTCTCTCCGGTTCTTCCGTCGTACAATGTAGATTTACTACCTTCTCCGATTTCGGCTTTTTTAATCCATTCTTCAATTTCGTGATATTTTGCGCCGTCGAAAACTGGAGTTTCAAATTTAACGCCGAGTTTTTTACCTACCCAACCAAGAACCGTTTCGTAAATCTGTCCGATGTTCATACGGGAAGGCACGCCAAGCGGGTTAAGAATAATATCAACAGGCGTTCCGTCTTCGGTAAACGGCATATCTTCAACAGGAACAACTTTTGCCACAACGCCTTTGTTACCGTGGCGACCTGCCATTTTATCACCCACTTGCAATTTGCGTTTTTTAGCAACATAAACTTTTGCAAGCTGAACGATTCCCGGAGGCAATTCGTCGCCGCTAATCACTTTAAGTCTGTCGCGTTTGTATTCTTCTTGCAATTCGTGAACGGCGTTAAAGTAGTTTTTATATAATTTGGTAATTAATTCGTTTGTTCTTTCGTCTTTGAACCAATCTTGACGATAATCCAAACGGGTAATATCTTCCAATGCTGAAAATGTTCCGTCGGAAATCTTAGTGCCTGAACGGAAAACAAGACTTCCGTCCAAATCGCGAATTCCGGTGGTAGTTTTTCCAACGGTCAAATTGTGTAATTTTTCAACAAGTCTGTTGTAATATCTATTACGTTTTTGTTCGTATTGTTTTTCGAGTTCTTCGAGTTGTTTCTTCTCTTCTTTTTTAGCTTCTGCGTCTTTGCGTTTTCTTGTAAACAATCTTGTTTTAAGAACCACGCCATGCAATCCTGGAGGCGCTTTTTTCGATGCGTCTTTCACATCACCTGCTTTATCGCCGAAAATTGCTTTCAACAATTTTTCTTCCGGCGTCGGGTCGCTTTCGCCTTTCGGCGTAATTTTACCAATGAGAATATCGCCTTCTTTAACTTCAGCGCCAACTCTTACCAAACCGTTTTCGTCAAGATTTTTAGTAGTTTCCTCGCTTACATTTGGAATATCGCGAGTAAGTTCTTCTTGACCGCGTTTGGTTTCACGGACTTGCAACTCAAATTCTTCAATATGAATTGAAGTGAAAACGTCCTCGCTAAC
>WGAL01000078.1 GCA_015494845.1 Melioribacteraceae bacterium | reverse complement strand
ATTCAAATTCTTTCCTCAATTCTTTCAGTAAATTCAAAACAAACTTCAGAGTTTGTGCGGGCTCGCCGGCATCGTTCTTGAGTTCTAACTTTACCAAATCTTTCTTTTGAACAATTTGAAAGCGGTTGCCTCTGATGCGAGTAACAGCGGAAATAAGTGGCGCGAATTTCGTTTCGTAAAATTCGGGCTTATCCGATTTTGGAAGAACGAAAATTATTTTTCTTTCCGTAATCACCACTCTCTCAAACTGCAAAAGCGACGCGTGGAATTTAATCGCCGCGACGGCAACCATTAATTTTGTTTCCTCCGGCGGCGCGCCGAAGCGGTCTTTCATTTCGTCGATAATTTCCGGAATTTCGTCTTCGTTTACAATCGAGAAAAGCGAAGTGTAAAACGCCAATCTGTCCGATTGATTTTCCATATAATCTTTCGGTATTCCGATTTCGAAATACGTATCCACAACCGTTTCCGCGCGTTCCAATTGTTGCGGCAAATCTTTTAATTCTTCCTTGAACTCGTCGCGTTTGAGTTCGGTAATCGCTTCGTCGAGCAGTTTTAAATAAAGGTCGAAACCGACCGCGTTTATCGCGCCGCTTTGTTCTTCGCCGAGCAAATTTCCCGCGCCGCGAATTTCCAAATCGCGCATCGAAAGATTAAATCCTTCGCCCAAGCCGGAATATTCCTCGAGCGCTTGCAAACGCTTAATTGCTTTTTTCGAAAGCGCTTTTAGCGAAGGCACAAGGAAATAAGCGTACGCTTTCTTGTCGGCGCGCCCGACTCGTCCGCGCAATTGATGCAACTCCGCAAGCCCGAATCTGTCGGCGCGATTTACAATAATCGTGTTCACGTTCGGAATATCAATTCCAGACTCGATAATTTTCGTGGAAATCAGCATATCAAACTTGCGGTTCATAAAATCGAAAATCACTCTTTCCAATTCCGCCGGTTTCATCTGTCCGTGCGCAATTTCAAAAGTAATATCGGGAATGTGTTTTTTTAGATAACTTGCAATTTTGTCAATCGATTGCACGCGGTCGTGAACAAAAAAAATTTGTCCGCCGCGGTTTTTTTCTTTCGTAATCCATTCGCGGATTTTCCTAATATCGAATACATCGACTTGCGTGTAAATCGGCTGGCGGTTTGGCGGCGGCGTTGCGATAATCGACAAATCGCGCGCGCCGAGAAGCGAAAGATTCAGCGTGCGGGGAATCGGTGTGGCAGTAAGCGTAAGCGTGTCGATGTTCACGCGGAGTTTACGCAACTTTTCTTTCGCCATAACGCCGAACCGGTGTTCCTCGTCGATAATCAGCAGTCCCAAATCCTTAAACTTAACGTCTTTCGAAAGCAAGCGGTGCGTTCCGATTATAATATCGACTTTGCCGCCGGCGAGGTCTTGCAAAATTTCGGTTTGTTTTTTTCTCGGCACGAACCGCGAAAGCGTCTCGACGCGAACCGGAAACGTTCCGAGTCTGTCGCGAAAAGTGTTAAAATGTTGCTCGGCTAAAATTGTCGTGGGAACGAGCAGCGCGACTTGCTTGCCGTCGTTTACCGCCTTGAACGCCGCGCGCACCGCAATTTCCGTTTTACCGAACCCAACATCGCCGCAAACGAGTCTGTCCATCGGATGCTCGCTTTCCATATCTCTTTTCACTTCTTCGGTAACTTTCGCTTGGTCGGGCGTGTCCTCGTAATAAAACGACGCTTCGAGTTCCATTTGCCAAACCGAATCGGCGCTGAACCGGAAACCCGGCGACGCTTTCCTTTGCGCGTATAGTTTAATCAAATCGCGCGCCGCCTCTTTTATTCTTTTCTTAACTTTTTTCTTCGTCGTTTGCCATTCCGGCGAACCGAGTTTCGCAACCTTTGGAGCAACGCCTTCTTTCGACGAAAATTTTTTGACCAAGCCGAGATAATTCAAATTAACGTAAACGATGTCGCCTTCTGCGTATGAGATTTTGAGCGATTCTTGTTCGACCGCGCCAATTTTTATTTTTTCCAAACCCCCGTATTTCCCGATGCCGAAATTTTCGTGAACCACAAAATCGCCTTTTTTCAGCGATGCCAATTCTTTCGTGCGCGATTTCTTTCGCTTCTGCTTTCGCGATATTTTCTTCCGGTAAGGTTTTCCGAAAATTCTGTAATCGGAAAGAATTACGGTTTTCTCTTCCGGTATTTCGAACCCGCTTTTTATCGGCAGAACCGTAAGTTTTAACTTTCCTTCGTCAATCAGCGCTTTTATTTTTTCGTCGAGTTCAGAAAAAAGTTCTTCCAAGCGTTTTAATTGAAGTTCGTTTTCCGTGGTAATGAAAATCCGTTTGCCGGATGCGGTTTCGCGAATGAAAAATTCGGCAAGCAGTTTGAAATTGCTTTCGAACGAAGGAGCGCTTTTCAATCCGTGGCGATAAATTTCGCTTGAAGTTTGTAGTTCGTCTTCAATTACCCAAAGCGCGTTTTCGCGGAAAAGTTCGTTTTCAGTAATAATTTCCGAACCAATGATTACGACTTCTTCTTGCGGCGTTTCCGTTTCAGCAATTTCGTCAAAAATTTCGCGCGCGAGTTCTTCGTCTAAATCATCGGCAACCTCGGCGGCTGTTTCATTTACATTTTCTTTTCCTGTAAGTTCGTCGATAATTTGCGAACCGGCAAAAATTACCGGTTCGTTCAGAAAATCTAAAAGCGAGGCGGAAAATTCTTGTTCGTGGTTTGAAATTCGCGGCGCAAGTGTAACTTCGTCCGCGTGTCCGATAGAGCGCTGGCTTTCCGCGTCAAAATAGCGGATTGACTCGATGAAATCGCCGTCAAACTCAATGCGCGCGGGATTGCGTTCGCTGTACGACCAAAAATCGATTACCGCGCCGCGCATCGCGTATGTGCCGGGAATTTCCACAAAACTTTCTCTGTCGTAATTGTAGAGATTCAGAAATTCCAAAAACTCTTCGTATTCGAGTTCGCTTCCGGCTTTTATTTTCAGCGTGTTTTGCTCAACCGATTTTTTTTGCGGGAATTTCATTTTCAGAACGTCTGCGAGCGCAAGCAAAATAAATTTTTCGTTTGAGTTTATTTCGCCGATAATTTTTTGCGCCGCTTCCGCGCTTATTTCGTCGGCGATTATGCGCGTTGATTTTACGCTCAATATTTCAAGC
>WGAL01000077.1 GCA_015494845.1 Melioribacteraceae bacterium | reverse complement strand
TAGCGTGCCTTTGTAATTAATTTTTACTTTGTCGGTTAATTTCGGTTTCGGTCCTTTTCCCATTTTAATTACTTTATATTGCAAGCCGCTTGGCGTTACGTGAACGCCTTTTTCTTTTTTGTTCTTTTCAAGGAACTCTTCGCTTTTCTTTTTATTCGCTTCGGCTTCGGCTTTGTCTTTTTTCTGTTTTTCGTCGCGCATATGCTTTTGGAAACGCGTTAAAATTTGATTAACGGTTTGTTCGTCAATGCTTCCGTTTCCGTCCGAATATTCCGCAAAGCCTTGAATTAAAGCGTCTTTGTTGATTTCAAGATTTTGACGCTTGAATGTGCGCGCAATATCTGCGCCGATTGCATAACTTGCGCTATCGGTTAAATTTTTGAGTTCAACCTGCTTTACGTTTGTTGAAGATTTGCTTCCGCATCCGGCAATAAAAACAACGCCGAGAAGCGCAATAAGTAATTTTTTCATTTTAACTCCTTTTGTAATAAGAAATATTTTTGAATTAGGTTTTGTTAATTTTCTTTTCAATAAATCTTTTCACTTCGTCTTTCGCTTTTTCGCTCGCCTTAAATATTTGTTCCGACTTAATAAATTCAAGCATACGAACATTCGGAATGTTTGGATTAACAAGCAAATCGGGTTGGGAAATTTTCAATTTCATATTCAGAATAGTGTTTTGCATAATCTGGAAACTCGCAAAAAACGTTTCGAAAATCGGCGGCGTATCTTCCGTGTTTGGCGAAGAGGGCGGGGGAGTGATGTCAATCGCGATTGTGTAATCGACGAGATGCTCAATAATATCGTAAGGAACCGGATTAACCATTCCTCCGTCGGAATAAAAATTATTATTTATTTGAACCGGCGGGAAAAGTCCTGGAACCGAGTAGCTCGCCTTAATCGGGGCGTAAAGCTCGCCGCTGTCAAAAACGGATTGTTCGCGCGTAAAGTAATTTGTGGCGACGACTTTAAGCGGGATTTTAAGTTCCTCGAAAGTCTTTATTTTCAGCGTTTCCGCGTAGTACGAAATAAATTTATCGCCTTTAATTAATCCGCCTTTTTTCAATCCGATGTCTATATACTCTATTAAATTCAAGTAATCGGAATTTTTGTAAAAACTTAAAAATTTGCCGGAAGAATGTAAAAGCGAATTAAAACTTTCGCGAATTTCCTTTGCCGAAAGTCCTGCGCAATAAGCCGCTCCAAAAAGCGCGCCGATGCTCGCTCCGGAAATTATTGCAGGTTTAATTCCGAGTTCGTCAAACGCTTCAAGCGCGAGTATGTGCGCCAAACCGCGCGCTCCGCCTGAACCGAGCGCCAAGCCAAATTTAGTCATCGTTGCTTTCCGTAACTTTTGACGAACTTTCTTCTATCGCTTTTATCTTTTCCGTTTCGATTTCTTTTTGTTTTTCCTTTTCCATCTTCTTCAATGTTGAGCGATACTTTGAACGCAAACGCCAAACAAATAAAGAAAGGAAGAAAATAATGATAATCATCAACGCAACCGGAACCGCGCTGATAATTATCAAAATCCAATTTACATCCAATTTGAAATTGTTTTCAACAAAGATTGATTTTAGCGTGAAATAATCGACAACCAGCCAAGTTAATGAAATAATCGCCAATATTAAAAGCGTTAGCGTAAGACTTCTAACTTTCTGAATTAACTTTTCCATTTTACAATATCACTTCTAATGTTAAAAACTAAATTACGAATTTTTACATCGTATTTTTTGAGTTTTTTCGATTGGAACTGCAAAAGATACAAATTGTCTGTGGCGGATTTACAAAGAACACAGCACTCTCTGTGCTTTCTTTGTGTCCTTTGTGGTTCAAAAAAACGTCTATGCGAGCGGAACGAAGTGAAGCGCGGCAATCTCCAACACCGTCCTCATTGCGAGGAAGGAGCGTAGCGACTGACGAAGCAATCTGTCGGAATGTATGCAAAAGCCAAATGTCTTGAACCATGATTAGAATGATTTCGGGATTAGCATGATTAAAAAACAAAAAGGTTCAGAGGCGCAGAGTCTGCCGTGGCGGACAAAGGTGAAAAGAAAAAATCATGGAAATCAGATAATCAAAAAAAATCATGGTTCAGACAAATGCAGTTAACCAATCCGCGAACGGCGTAGTAGTTTGCCACGCCAATCCCGACAAGTGGGGATTGGCTCGCAAAGACGTGAGGAAGTCTATCATAAAAAATTTTACAAAAAAAATATTTGTATCTTTATTTCTAAAATCGGATATTACGGTATTCTATTATTTTAAATATGTAGAAATTTATGAGCCGATTCTTATTTACTTTCATTATTCTGTTTTTGATTTGGTTAGGCTTTACCACATCGCTTGCAACTTCCGAATTAATTACCGGCGCAGTAATTAGTTTGATTATCACATCTTTCGTTTACAAGACATTTACCGATTACGGAATGAAATTTTTCAGTCCGATGCGCGTGGCTTATATTATTCAATATTTAATTGTTTTTCTGATTGCATTAATTAAAGCCAATTTGGATGTTGCAAGAAGAGTAGTTGACCCGAAATTGCCAATTAATCCCGGTATTGTTAAATACGATACGAAATTAAAATCAAGAACAGCAAAAGTAATTTTGGCAAATTCAATTACGCTAACGCCGGGAACTTTAACCGTGGATATAATCGACGACGCGCTTTATATTCACTGGATTGATGTTACTTCGAAAGACCCGGATGTAATTTATCGCGAAATTGGCGAGAGTTTTGAGAAGATATTAAGGAAAATTTTTCAATGATAATATTTTTATTATCGGTTTTAGGATTGGCGATAATCTTTGCTTTAATTCGCGGATTTAAAGGTCCCACCGCTTCCGATAGAATCGTCGCGCTCGATAATATCACCACAATCGTTACCGCGGGACTTGTCCTTTTGGGCTTGTATTTCGAGCGTTACATTTACGTGGATGTTTCGTTAATTTACGCGGTTCTGGGATTTGTCGGAGTTTTAACATTAGCCCGTTATATGGAGGGCGGATTATGATTTTGGAAACAATCGGATATATTATTATTTCAATCGGCGCAATTTTTCTTTTTCTCGGCGCGTTCGGTATTTTCAGAATGCCGGATATTTATTCGAGAATGCAAGCCGGAACAAAAGCCACAACGCTCGGCGCAATGGGCGTGGTTTTCGGCGTCGGATTGGTTCAACCGGAATGGTTCTGGAAAACATTTATTATTGTTTTATTTATTGCCATTTCGAACCCGATTAGTTCGCACGCTTTAGCTCGCGGCAGTTATAAAATAGGTATTAAACCTTTTACGAAAAAAGAAGGTTTGGACGATTTGGACGGAGTTTACGAAGCGGAGGAAGAGAAATGACTTGGCTTGCAGTATTGGTAGCTTTATTGATTGTGGTAATGGTTGCTGCCGCTTTGTATTCGGTAGTGCAAAAAGATTTAATTCTCGCCGTAATCGGAACGTCCGTAATCAGCGTTGTGCTTTCGGTTTTGTTCTATTTGTTGCAAGCGCCGGATGTCGCGTTAACCGAAGCCGCAATCGGCGTTGCGCTTTCTACAATTATTTTTGTGATTGCTATTAAGAAAACCGACAGGTACGAAGAATGAGAAAAGCCATTTCAATATTATTGCTCGCGATAGTCGGATATTATTTATTCAGCGTTTTTCTTTCGATGCCGTTCGGTGAAAAACGCGACGGCGTAGGAAAACATTATCTTGAAAATACATTAACGGAAACCGGCGCAATAAATACGGTAACCGCGATTGTAGTAAGTTACAGAGGTTTCGATACGCTCGGCGAAGTTACCGTGCTTTTCCTTGCCGCGACAGGCTTGGGCGCAATTTTATTTGATAAAAGAGGTAAGAAAAGAAAACACCAATACGCAAGCGTTATTGTTCGCGTTACTTCAAATATGCTTTATCCTTTAATTGTTTTGCTCGGAGCGTACGTTTTTGTTCACGGACACCTCACGCCTGGCGGAGGTTTTCAAGGCGGTTCTATTA
>WGAL01000076.1 GCA_015494845.1 Melioribacteraceae bacterium | reverse complement strand
GTTTTGGTATATTTTAATCTTAAAATTTTTTGAGTAAATAACTAACATTAATAACTATAAACGGAGATTTTTATGGCAAACGAAGTAAAAAAAGCGACAATGGACGGAAACGAAGCCGTCTCTAATGTCGCGTTCAAACTCAGCGAAGTAATAGCAATATATCCTATTACTCCTTCGTCTCCGATGGGCGAACATTCCGATGCTTGGTCGGCGGCAGGCAAGAAAAATATATGGGGAACGGTTCCTTCCGTTACCGAAATGCAATCCGAAGGCGGCGCGTCCGGCGCTGTTCACGGTTCTTTGCAAGCCGGCGCATTAACAACTACATTTACCGCGTCGCAAGGTTTATTGTTAATGATTCCGAATATGTATAAAATTGCAGGCGAGTTAACGCCGGCGGTATTTCATGTTTCGGCGCGTTCATTGGCGGCGCAAGCGCTTTCTATTTTCGGCGACCACACAGACGTTATGCAAGTTCGCCAAACCGGTTTTGGACTTTTGGCTTCAGGCTCGGTTCAAGAAGCGCAAGATATGGCGGCAATTGCTCACAAAGCTTCGCTCGAATCGAGAATCCCATTTGTGCATTTCTTTGACGGATTCAGAACTTCTCACGAAATTCAAAAAATTGACGTCGTTACCGACGAACAACTTCGCGAATTAATTGACGATAAATACGTTCAAGCTCATAAAGAAAGAGCAATGAATCCGGACAAACCGTTTATCCGCGGCACTTCCCAAAATCCTGATGCTTATTTCCAAGGAAGAGAAACCGTAAACAAATATTATAACGCCGCTCCGGCGATTGTTCAAAACGCAATGGACGAATTTGCGCGCATCACCGGACGCCAATACAAAATTTACGATTACTACGGCGCGCCGGACGCAACGCGCATCGTTATTTTAATGGGTTCAGGAACCGAAACCGCACGTGAAACCGTTGATTATATGAATGAAAAAATGGGTGAAAAAGTCGGCGTGCTTGCGGTTCATCTTTACAGACCGTTCTCAGTGAAAGATTTCATTAATGCAATTCCAGAAACCGTTGAAAAAATTGCGGTTCTTGACAGAACAAAAGAAGCCGGTTCAACTGGCGAACCGCTTTATCTCGATACTGTTGCCGCTTTTGCTGAAACGCCTGAAAGAAAAACTCCGGTAATAGTTGGCGGGCGTTACGGACTTTCGTCCAAAGAATTTACCCCGGCTATGGTTAAAGCGGTATTTGATAATCTCAATCAAGACGAACCGAAAAACCACTTCACCGTCGGTATTTACGATGATGTTACACATACAAGTCTTGATTTCGATAAATCGTTTATTACCGAAGGGGAAGAATTTACAAAATGTATGTTTTATGGTTTGGGTTCGGACGGTACAGTCGGCGCAAACAAAAACTCGATTAAAATTATCGGCGAAGAAACCGACAACTTCACGCAAGGTTACTTTGTTTACGACTCGAAAAAAGCCGGTTCGACAACCGTATCTCACTTGCGTTTCGGCCCGAAACCGATTCGTTCAACTTACTTAATTCAACAAGCTGATTTTGTAGGTTGTCACCAATTTACTTTGCTTGATAAATTTGAAGTTCTCAAAAACATCAAAAAAGGCGGTACGTTCTTATTGAACAGTCCTTATTCCAAAGATGAAGTATGGGATAAACTTCCTCGTCCGGTTCAAGAAGGAATTATTGAGAAAGAACTTAATTTTTATGTAGTTGATGCTTACAAGGTTGCAAAGCAAACCGGAATGGGCGCAAGAATTAACACGATAATGCAGACTTGCTTCTTCGCTATTTCCGGTATCTTGCCGAAAGACGATGCGATTGCTAAAATCAAAAACGCAATTCAAAAAACTTACGGCAAAAAAGGCGAGGATGTCGTAAATAAAAACTTTGCCGCCGTTGATAACGCATTGGCAAATATGTATAAAATTGATTATCCGAAAGAAGCTACAAGCAACATTGAATTTCCACCGCCGGTTCCGGAAGAAGCTCCGGAATTTGTACGCAACGTTTTGGGCGAACTTATTGCAGGACGCGGCGACGATGTTCCTGTTAGCAAATTCCCTGCAGATGGAACTTATCCTTCCGGGACAACTCAATGGGAAAAACGCAACATCGCGCTTGAAGTTCCTGTTTGGGAAGCCGATTTGTGTATTCAATGTAACAAATGTACGCTTGCTTGCCCGCACGCGGCAATTCGCGTAAAACAATACGACAAAAAACATCTCGACGGTGCTCCGGAAACATTCAAATGGATTGACGCACGCGGAAAAGACAAAGATATGGCTTACACAATTCAAGTAGCTGTTGAAGACTGTACAGGTTGCCGCGTTTGCGTTGAAGTTTGTCCTGCGGTTGACAAACAAAATCCGGAAAGAAAAGCGCTTAATATGGCAGACCAAATTCCGTTGCGCGAACAAGAAAGAGAAAACTTCAAATTCTTCCTCGACCTTCCGGAATTTGACAGAACGAAAGTCAGAGTTGATTCTGTTGTCGGAAGTCAGTTGTTGCAACCGTTGTTTGAGTTTTCCGGCGCCTGCCCAGGTTGCGGCGAAACTCCTTATATCAAACTTGTAACGCAATTGTTTGGAGACAGAGCAGTAATCGCAAACGCAACCGGTTGTTCTTCGATTTATGGCGGTAACTTGCCGACCACGCCTTACACTTTCAACAAAGAAGGACGCGGTCCGGCTTGGAACAACTCGCTCTTTGAAGATAACGCGGAATTCGGTCTCGGAATGAGATTGGCAATTGATAAAAATCATGAACATGCCGTAGAGCTTCTTACTCAATTGAAAGACCAAGTCGGTCAAGAATTGGTTGAGCAAATTATTACTGCTCCGCAAAAAACCGAAATCGAAATTAAAGAACAACGCGAAAGAGTTGCGCAATTGAAAGAAAAACTCGAAGCGATGGGCGACAATCCTACCGTAAAAGAGTTGCTTTCGGTTATCGATTATCTCGTAACGCGCTCTGTTTGGATTATCGGCGGCGACGGCTGGGCATACGATATCGGTTACGGCGGTTTGGACCACGTTCTCGCATCAGGCAAAAATGTTAATATTCTTGTGCTCGATACGGAAGTTTACTCCAATACCGGCGGTCAGCAATCCAAGGCTACGGCGCTCGGGGCAGTTGCGAAATTCGCAGCAGCCGGACGTCCGTTACCGAAGAAAGATCTTGCACGTATGGCAATAAGCTACGGCAATGTTTATGTAGCGCAAGTTGCAATGGGCGCAAACGATACTCAAACGGTTCGCGCGTTTGTAGAAGCGGAACGTTTTGACGGTCCATCGATAATCATTGCTTATAGCCATTGCATCGAACACGGTTACGATATGGGGTACGGAATGGATCACCAAAAACTTGCTGTGGATAGCGGCTATTGGCCAATCTTCCGTTACAATCCTGATAACGAAAAACTCGGTAAGAATCCGCTCAAATTGGATTACAAAGGACCGAAGATTCCGTTGAAGGATTACATTTACAAAGAGAACCGTTTCAGAATGTTGCAGAAAGCAAATCCGGAAAGAGCGGAAGCGCTCTTGAAAGACGCTGAAGCTCACGTTGAAAGCCAATGGAAAATATACAGCAATATGGCTTCGATGGATTACGGCTTCAAATTGAAAAAAGACGAATAATTGAATATTCGGCAATAAATTAGAAGGGCTGGCTAACGTCAGCCCTTTTTTATTAATACTATTTATCTTATATTTATCATTAAATTTAGTTGTAATGAATAAAGGAGAACAAATGAAAAAATTAGCGGTAATTCCTCTTTTGATTTTATTTTTTTCGATGAACGTTAAAGCGTCCGGCGGAATTAAATGGATGAAATTTGACGAGGGTTTGGCAAAAGCAAAAGCCGAAGGGAAATTTTTACTTGTGGATTTTTACACCGATTGGTGCAAGTGGTGTAAAGTAATGGACGAAAAAACTTACGCCGACGCCAAAGTTCAAAAAACAATCAAAGAAATGTTTGTGCCGGTTCGCTTAAACCCGGAAAAACCTGGAAGCGTGCATTTTATGGGACAAGAATATCAGAACAATCAATTTGCGCAAGCCGCTGGCGTTACCGGTTATCCTTCAACCGGACTGTTTACGCCTGACGGACAATTTATTACGATAATTACCGGCTATCTCGATATTCCGAAATTTTACGGAATGGTGAAATATTTGAAAGAAGGTCATTATAAGAAATTGTCTTACGAGGATTACTCTCTTTATGCTTTATTAACAGATAAATTAAAAGAAAAACCGAACGACGCCGGATTGAATTTTGTAATCGGTTATTTTCAATCGGAAGTTTTTCAAGATAATAACGAAGCCGTAAAATATTACAAAAAAGCAATTAGCTCAAATTCTAATTTTGCGGAAGCGTATGCGGCTTTGTCCAAAGTTTATGGAAAAATGGGTAAGAAAAGTCTTTCCGAAAAATATATGAACAAAGCGAAAAAATTTGGATTTACAACTGACTCACAAATATTTGACAAAGTTAAGGAAGTCGTACAAAAAGAGCTTTCGTAATAATTTAAGAAAGGAAACCGATGTCCGTAAAATTTGATTACGATGCGATTGTTTTGGGAACAGGCCCTGGCGGCGAAGGCGCGGCGATGAAATTGACAAAATCCGGCTTGTCTGTAGCCGTTTGCGATTATTTTTCAAACATCGGCGGTCATTCCACGCACAAAGGAACAATTCCGAGTAAATCGTTACGTCACGCTACGGAGATTCTTGAACAAAACGACGAGTTAATTACTACGGATTTTACGGAATTGCTTGCAATGGCGTACAAAGTAATTGAAAAGCAAACAAAATTGCGTCGCTCGTTTTACGAGAAAAATTGGGTGGATATTATTAACGGACACGGAAGATTTCTTGATAAAAATACAATCGAAGTGATTACGCCGGACGGTATTAAGAAAAAATTCACGGCAAAATATTTTATTATTGCAACCGGTTCGCGTCCTTATCATCCGCCGGATGTGGATTTTTCCCACCCGAGAATTTTGGACAGCGACAAGATTCTTGAACTGAAAGAACATCCGCGTTCACTTACAATTTACGGCGCAGGAATTATCGGCTGCGAGTACGCGTCGATTTTCAGAGGATTGCGCACGAAAGTTAATCTTATTAACACGCGTTCTAAATTGCTTGAATTTTTGGACGACGAAATTATCGACGCGCTTGCTTATCACTTGCGCGAAAACGGCGTAATTATCCGGCATAATGAAGAATATGATAAAGTTGTGCCGGATGACGAAGGCGTTACGGTTTATCTTAAAAGCAATAAAAAGATAAGAACCGATTATTTATTTTGGGCGCAAGGCAGAACCGGCAATTCCGATAAATTGGGACTTGAGAATTTGGGAATTACGCCGGATAGCCGCGGTTCTATTCCGGTAAACGAATTCCTTCAAACTGATGTGCCTAATATTTATGCGGTTGGCGATATTGTCGGCTTTCCCAATCTTGCAAGCGCCTCGTACGATCAAGGAAGATTTGCGGCAACGCATATTGTTCACGGAAAAACGAATAATAAACTTTTGAAAAATATGCCGATTGGCATTTACACATTGCCGGAAATAAGTTCAATCGGAATGTCGGAAAAAGAACTTACCGAAAAGAAAATTCCGTACGAAAGCGGACGCGCGTTTTTCCGTACGCTTACGCGCGCGCAAATTACCGGACACACAACCGGAATGCTTAAAATATTATTTCATCCGCAAACGCTTGAAATACTTGGCATTCATTGTTTCGGACACGGCGCGTCTGAAATCATTCACATCGGGCAAGCGATAATGTCCCAAGAGGGAGAAGCAAATTCGCTGATGTATTTTATCAACACAACGTTTAATTATCCCACAATGGCGGAATCCTACCGAGTCGCCGCATTAAACGGCTTGAATAAGGTTGATTTTGACTAATAACGTATTATTATCGCGACGATTATTGTTAATATGAATTTTTTCTTTTCTTATCTTTATAAGTTTGATAATAAAAATATTCGGGGATAAATTATTTTTATTCAAAATCCGATTTTATGTTGAACTTATTTGAGGAAATAATTTGAAAAAAGTTTTAGTTATTACGTATTATTGGCCTCCGGCTGGCGGAGCAGGCGTTCAAAGGACTCTTAAATTCACGAAATATTTAATTAATTACAATTGG
>WGAL01000075.1 GCA_015494845.1 Melioribacteraceae bacterium | reverse complement strand
GCGATAAAACCGCGTTAACGCTTTGCGGTTTTAAGTTAAGTTCATTCGCAATTTTTTGTTCTAACGTAAACATCGATTCTCCAAAATTTCTCAAAACGAACGCGCAAATAACTTAATTATTTCGAATATTCAAAGTTGGAATTTTGAAAAAAATTTTTATTGCCTTCTGAATACATCATCGGCCTTTGCTGGCGAAATTAAAAAATTGCGTCATTGCGAGGAGTGTGAGCGACGCGGCTCCGCCTTAGGCGGACTGTTTGTTTAGTAGGCAAAAGCAAAATGTCTTGAACCATGATTAAGATGATTTCGGGATTAGCATGATTAAAAAACAAAAAGGTTCAGAAGCACAAAGTCCGTCGTGGCGGACAAAGGTAAAATGGAAAAATCATGTAAATCAGTTAATCAAAAAAATCATGGTTCGAGACAAATGCGGTTTAATCACCCCACACCCCGTCAAGAGGGGAATTTTTCGTCATTAACTCACTTCCTAACTTTATTTCTCCGGTAAAATTCTTCCAGTCTTGATTTGAACTCCGGGTTATCCGGTTCTTTTTTAATCGCTTGTTTTAAATATTTTTCGGCGAGCGCAGGTTTGCGGAAATATTCATAAAGCGCGGCGATGTTGTAATCAACTCTGCCGTTTGTTTTCAACAACTTGCTTGCCCGCAACAAGTATTTTAACGATTCGTCGTACTTTCCGTTTTCCGAAAGAGCCAAGCCGTAATTATACAAGGCGTTTCCGTCGTTCGGATTTTCTTTCACGACTTCCGCAAGAACTTTTTCGGCTTTTTCGGATTTCCCGATTTTCGAATACAAAAACGCCAAGTTAATTTTCGCCACTACGAGTTTATCGTCTTCTTTTATTGCCGCAAGATATAATTTTTCCGCTTTGTCGTACCGTTTTCTGTTGTAATAATAATTTGCAAGATTGAATTTTCCCACGGGGAAATCGGCGTTGTATTTCAGAATTTCGAGTTCCTCTTTTAACGCCTTGTTAAAACTCTTTTGATATTCATTTGGAATTAATTCCGGCGCGAGACTTTCGAGTTTGCTTATCGTCCGGAAGCGCGCGGCTTTTGTTTCGCTGTTCAGCAAAGGCAAGAGTTTACTTAAATCATCGCGGCTGCTCAAAGGCATTCTTTCAATTGCGGATAATCGCATCGCCGGTTCAAGCGCGTTCAGATTTTCTTCAATCGTCGTCTTGTTGGAATCGGCGTCGCTCAAATACCCGATTGCAATTGCGCGAACAAGCGGCGGATATAAATCGTTTATGACAATCCTTTTCAGCAACGAATCGGCAAACGGTTTATTTTCAACCGCCGCCGCAAACGCTTCGCCGTATTGGAACGGACGACTTTTCCCGTACCACTTCTCAATGTAACTTTGCGCCCACTGCGGCGACTTATCCGCATGGCATTGATTGCAAGCGTTCGGCGTTCCGAATTTTATCGTTAAATCCGGACGCGGAATTCTGAAACTGTGGTCGCGGCGGTAATCAACGCCCATGTAATTTCTGCCGTGCATATGACAATTTATGCACAAAGTTCCGCTTCCAACTTCAAACTTAATTCCGGATTCCGAAATTACCGGCTTCCCTTTTTCGCCGAAACCTTTGTGGAACGTGTGTCGCGGCGTATCGTAATCTTCGGCTTTGTGGCATTGCAAACAAAGCGCGTTGCCTTCGTAAAGCAATTTTCCCGAGTGAACGTTGTGGCAATCGTTGCATTTGACGTCGTTCATAAACATTCTGCTCTGCTTGAACGACGCAAAAACGTAATCCTCGCTTTTAATTTGTCCGTCAATGTACCAATCCGGCTCGGTTGGCAAAGCGGGAATAATATGCTGGTAAATTCCGTTTGCTGAAGGATTAAAATCGCTCAACGACGAACGGCGCGAATGGCAACGCGCGCAATTATCGACGTATTGATTGTTGTCTATTCCGCTTGTTTTTATTAGCAATCCGGCGTTTTTGATTTTCTTCCGCGCGTAATCCGGCAATTTCGCCCATTTGATATGTTCGGAACCGGGTCCGTGACACGCTTCGCACGAAACGTCGATTTCCGACCAAGTAGTATGATACGAATCGCTTGCCAAATCGTAATTCTTTTTAACGTTCGTCGAATGGCAATCGGCGCACATCGAGTTCCAATTTTGCGCTTGGTTTGTCCAATAAAGCCAATTATCCGGCGTGATTTTTTCATCTTTGTAAATTGAATCCGGCATATAATACCAAACGCCGTCTTTTGAATTCCACGTCAAAGCCAGCGTTTGTAATCTACCGTCGGGAAATTCAACAAGATATTGTTGCAAAGGATAATGCCCGAAAACATATTTTATTTGAAATTCGCTTGGCTTTCCGTCCGCGCCTTGGGTGTAAACAAAATACTTGCCGTTCTTTTTATAAAACTTTGCGTTTACTTTTCCGTTTGAAAATTCCGCGTCGTTAAAATTTCCGAGAACCGTGGGATCCGTCGCAAAATCCATAGCCAAATCGTGGTCGGAGCCGCGCCAATCCTCGTATTCTTTTTGATGACAAGAAACGCACGCTTCTTTCCCCACGTATTCCGGTTCGGAAATTTGCGCGTTTTTTACGGTAAACAAACTTTTTATTACCCCAAGCGGAATTGCCGCGAGAATGAACCAAATCATCAACCGTTTTATTAAGGCAATATGAGATTTACCGGTTTGCATAAGTCAATTGCGATTTCTCAAATTTCTTTCTTTTTACGGGATGCGCCAAATCGACAAAAATCTTTCCGCCTTTGATTTTAATCGGATAAATATCCAACGCTCGCGTAGCCGGAGGTTCGGTTACCATTCCGTATTTGTCGAATTCCGAACCGTGGCACGGACACAAAAATCCTTCCGCTTTATGCTCGACGCTACAACCCAAATGCGTGCATTTTGTCGATATCGCAAGCATTCCGCCGTCTTCAAGAACCGACAAATAAAACTTTTCGTTTACAAACGGATAAACGTTTCCTGGCTTAAAGTCGTCGAGATTTCCAACTTCAACCCAATTGGTGGTTCCGTTTTTTTCTTTCGCTTTTGCGGAAAAAATATCGTAAAACAAATAAGTCGCTTCCAAAACGACGATAACCCAAAGCGCTATTTCCAAT
>WGAL01000074.1 GCA_015494845.1 Melioribacteraceae bacterium | reverse complement strand
TACGCAAACGAAAGCGACGACCAAAACTCGCCAATCGATTTAACATTTACAAACGAGGAATTGGAAATTCTCCAAAACGCCGGTGACGACCCGCTTAAAGCGGTTGTTTCCGGCGTAAAACTCGCGCCGGTGGATTCGACGTCCGGAACGCGAAACGGCATTTACGTAAAAATCGATACGACGATAAACGGCGAGCCGTATTTGTATTACAAATATTCGCCGGGAGACGAGAACGCGATTTACTACGTAACATTTTCTTACGTGGGCAAAGGAAAAGGCGATTACGACAAAATAAATTTGAAAGAATACAAATTTGTTGGAATAGGAAACGGCGCATACTTGCCGGTAAAATTTTTGCCGTTGCCGGAAGAAAAAAACATCGCCAATTTTGCGGCGAGTTATTCGCCGTTTGAAGGCGTAACCTTGAAAGGCGAACTTGCCGGAAGTTATTACGACAGAAATAAATTTTCGAAAATCGACGACGGAAACAATCAAGGTTACGCGACAAATTTTTCCATCGACGTAAAAAGAAAAGCAAACAAGTTTTTCGGAATAAATTTGGGCGGAATTGATTTTTCGTTTCGCAACAGATTTATCGACGAGAAATTCGCGCCGATTGAACGGCTCGACAACGTTGAGTTTAACCGCAATTACAACGTCGTTCAAGGAACGAACGGTTCGCAAACACTTAGCGAATTGCGTTTAAAATACACGCCGCTTGCCGGAACGCAACTTTACGGCAATTTCGGCAAACTCAAATACGGCGAAAATTTTCATTCGAACCGCTACGATTTTACGATTGACTCGAAAAGAAAATCGCTTTACAACTTAAAGTTTTACAACAATTTCGTAAAAACTTATTTCAACGGATTGACAAGCAATTTTCTCGAACAAAAAGGGAACGCAACGATTAATCTTTGGAAATTCAGACCCGGCGTCGCTTATCTTAAAGACAAAAAGGAAGAATTTCTGCCTTCTGCGGATACTTTAATTAACAACAGTCACAACTACACGGAAATTCAGCCGTTTCTGGAATTAAATAATTTGTGGGGAATAAATTTCGTTTACAAATTCAAATACCGCACGGAGGCAAATCCGCTTGCAAATGTTTTGACCGACGAATCGATTATCAGAACCAATCAACTCGATTTTAATTACAAAACGAACCGAAACTTCACAACGACGCTGAGTTTGGCGTTCCAGAAAAAAAATTACACGGATGCGTTCAAAAAGAAAGGGCTTTCCGATAACGAAACGATTTTAATCCGCTCGCGAACGCAAGTTAATTTGTTCAACAGATTTTTGCGCGGAAATATTTTTTACAACACGGCGACGGAAAAGACGGCGAAACTCGAAAGAATATTTTTGCCGGTTCCTGCTGGAACTGGAAATTATATTTATCTCGGCGATTTGAACAACAACGGAATTGCGGACGAGGACGAGTTCAAACCGACAAACGACGGCGGCGATTTTATTTTAACTACAATTCCCACCGACCAATTGTATCCGGTAATTTCGCTTCAAGCAAACACGCGATTTTCATTTGATTTTGCGAAACTGTTCAAATACAAATCGTTTTGGAAAAAATTCCTTTCGCCTTTGAGCACGGAAACTTTTTTCAGAATTGACGAAAAAAGTAAGATTACCGAAACGCAAAAAATTTACTTGCTCAATCTCAAATACTTTTTGAACGATTCGACGACAATGCACGGTTCGCAACAATTTAGAAACGATATTTATTTGTTCAGAACCGGCAGTTCGTTTTCGCTCAGAATGCGGTATTACCAGAAAAAATATTTAACTCAATACAGCGGCGGACTTGAAGACGGATACTACCGCGAACGAAGTTTGCGAATGCGCGTGAAAATCGATAAGGATATTCGCAATCTTACCGAGATTGCTTTTATTGACGACAAGGTAAATTCGAACAGCGCGATAAACAGAGCGCGCAACGCCTTTACGCAAAAGGCAAGCACGGATTTTTCTTACCGTCCGTATCAGAAAGTCGAATTGGGCTTTAAGTTGGGCGCGGGCGAAGTAAAAGACGTTTTCCCTCAAACGCCTTCTGTTATCGATTTTAATTTTCAGCTGATTAGATTGAATTTTTCTTTCGTTAATAAAGGGCGATTGAGAATTGAAGTCGAGCGCCGCGAACTAACCGCAAATGTTCCGCAACAGGAAATTCCATTTGAAATCACGCAAGGGAATTCAATCGGGAAGAATTATTTTTTGCGGGTAAATATGGATTATAAGTTAAGCGAAAACATTCAGACGACGCTTTCTTATTCGGGCAAAAAATACGCCGACAGCGATATCATTCATATTTTACGGGCGGAAGCGCGCGCGTATTTTTAGAAAATCCCTACCCCATATCATCGTCATTGGGAGGAGACTTTCGACGCAGTCGAAAGGCGACGCGGCTCCGCTAAAGGCGGACTGTTAGTTTAGTAAGCTTAGGCTGAATATTCAATAGATTGCCACGCTAATTTGCTTACGCAAATTAGCTCGCAAAGACGTAAGTTGTTTAGTATTGTCGCGTTAACCATAAAAAATTCTCATTCCGACAAAATCAGCCAAAAGTGGATTCATAATCTCTTCCGGTGTTCTCTGAGAAAACACTAATGTTACCGAAAACAAATAAGCGTTAATTTAATCTCTCACCAAAAGCGCGACATTTTCAATATGGTAAGTGTGCGGAAACATATCCACCGGACGCATTTTAACGAGTTTGTAATTTCCTTTTTCGGCGAGCAAAGAAATATCGCGCGCTTGCGTAGCAGGATTGCAACTTACGTAAACGATTTTTTTCGGAGAAAACCGTACAATGTCGTCCACAGTTTTCGGATTCATCCCGGCGCGCGGCGGGTCGGCGATAATTACGTCCGGCTCCGGAAAGTCGTTTTTTCTTGCAATTGGATAAAACGATTTATTCAAATCGGCTTTAATAAAACTCATATTCGTTACATTGTTCAATTGCATATTTATTTCGGCGTCTTTTACAGCCGCTTCAACATTTTCTACAGCGTAAATTTCCTTAACGTTTTTCGAGACAAAAATCGCAATTG
>WGAL01000073.1 GCA_015494845.1 Melioribacteraceae bacterium | reverse complement strand
TCATTATACAACAAATATATATAATATTTTCTTGACAAGAAAGTCAAAACTTTATTTTATATTTTATGTTACCTCTAAATAAGTAATAAAAAAATACAATTTAATACAACTATTATTATCCTCAACTTCATTTCTCTCAAATTCACCTAGCTAATTTGCATACAATTTCTCTCTCACTTTCTCCGGCAATTTATCTTTCGGAATAAAAATCTCAATTTGTCCCATTGAATAAGGCGCGATTTCGTATTGGTTAAAAAGGAATTTCAATCCGTCGCGCAAGATTAGGAAATTTCCGTTTAGCGTAAATCCTTTGTTTTTGCCGAACCAAAATCCCGCTTCGGTAAGTTTTTCATTCTCTTTGATTTTATATTTTTTACGCAAAATTTTTTCGGCAATTTTCTCAAGCGCCGATTTTTCTTGCCCGGTAAACAATTTGTTGTATTCCAAAATCGTTTTGTTTTCAACGTTAAAATTGTAGAACTCCGTGGTCAAATTCCCGTGCGCTCCGCCGGTAAACGAATAAAAATCGAACTGCGTCGCAACGTAAGGAAGGTTAATTTCTACTACCTTGAATTTTTCGCGGTAATCCCAAGGAACTTTATAATCGGGCATATCGTTAATAAAATCGCGGTATTCGGAAATAAGTTCTTCTGAAACTTTTTCGAACAATTCCGTAAATCCCGGGAATTTCTCATTCATATCGCTTTTGAAAAGCGCAAGCGAAAAATCGTTAATGAAACTAACGTCGTAATTTTTCGAAGAGAGCGAATCGTAAGAAAACGAAATAGTTACGCACGCGCCGTCGTCGCAATTTCCCCATTCGGCTTTTTTTTCGATTGCGAACACGCGCTTAAAAGCAGAAGCGCCGTAAAAACAATTAAATATTTTTTCATAATCAAATTTCCATTTAAAATTAAAAAGCGCGCAAAAGTTAATTTGCGCGCCCAATAAATTTACCGCGATTAATCTTTCATTCTTCCGCCGTGTTCCTCGTTGATAAAAATCCAACTCACGACTTTGCCGATATCAACGCCTTTGAAGTTGTTCCAATAGCGTTTGTTTCTTACGTACATCGAACTTGTGTCGTCAGGCGGAATTGAGTTCGCTTCGTCAATCATCGCTTGAATGCGCTCTTTCCACTTGTCGATATTTTTCACGCGCAAATCAACCCAGCCGTCTTTCGCCCACAAGTCAATATTTTCCGGCGTAATTTCAAGTTCGTTTTCACCACGAAACGGCGGAATTTTAATTTCGTTTCCGCGCAAAAGATTTTTCCCGTCAGCCATAAGAACCGGAATTCCGATTGAGAGCATTTGATTCCTCAACTTATCGTTTGTTTTGATTATCTCTGTCATTTTCTCGGAAAGCTCCGCGGAATCAAGCGACGGAATTTTGCCCATATCTTTTGCGATAAGTTTAATCAAATGAATTTCGTAAAGCAATTTGGAAAGCCGCGGTGGACCTAACAACTCGAATGCGACGCTATCGACATTGTGAATTTTTTCGAGTTCTTCAAGTTTTTCGACAGCAAAGTGTTGCAAAAAGCCGGCGCGGTAAGTCGGCTCGAGTGTTGCGTTATCGAGCGCGTTAATTATATCGTGTCCGGTGTTTCCGCCTTGAATTTCAAAAATCACATCGTCGGCGATTTCTTGTGGCGTAACATATTCCATTTGTCCTTGCGAGGTAATCGCCTCGAATTCCCCACGTGAGAAAGTTCCGTTTTCGCCGGTATCGATAAAAACGGATTTCAGCGTTTCGCCGGTTTTATTGAATTTTTCGCCGACCTTTAATTGCAATTTCCCTTCCAATTTGAACGGTGAATCAAACGGAACATCTACGATTTCAATCGCTTTTCCGCGCCGTTTTATTTCTCCGTATCCGATCCGCTTCCAAGCAATTGCCGCAGTCGGCTTGATTTCCTTAATTATCGGCGCTTCCGGCGTTCTTCCCATTAAGAAAAGCAAAAGCGTGTGCGCGCCGGCAACCGAAGATTTACTCAACAACACGCGTGAAGGTCTTTCCTCGCTGTGCGTGTAGGGAATGTTCAAGCCCATTCCGCCTGTTC
>WGAL01000072.1 GCA_015494845.1 Melioribacteraceae bacterium | reverse complement strand
TATAGAGCGAAAGGGGCAAAAGAAAAAATTACTGGTTCCGATTTTTATCCTTTGTTAGAAAAAGAAATAGTAAGAAGAAATTTGAAAATATTTTTTTTCGGCGATACAAAACAAACTTTACGAGAATTACGGAAGAGAAAGATTTCAAAGTATATAGTCGGTGTTCAAGACGGTTTTTATTACGATACGAATAAAACAATATCGGAAATAAATTCAACCGAGCCGGATATCTTGTTTGTGGGATTGAGCTCCCCAAAGCAAGAAATTTGGGTGACGGAAAATTATTTGAAATTAAATGCGAATATAATTATTTGCGTCGGAGAAGGGATAAAAGTATTTGCAGGGACAAAAAAACGCGGAGCAGGGTTTATCCGCAAAATAGGGCTCGAATGGTTAATCAGACTTATTCATAATCCCAAAAAATTTTGGAAACGTTATTTAATAGGAATTCCACTTTTTATCGTAAGAATTATTATATTAAAACTTCAAAAATAGAAAAGGACAATCAGGCGCTATGAGAAAAATAATATTAACTGTTCTTTTTGTTTTTACGTCTTTAATTTTTTCACAAACTTCTGTCCAAGTTATTTCACCCGGCGCATTTGAAGCTGAGATTACAATTCCGGAACCTGTTCATAAAATTGAGCGAAAAGGGAAATTCAGTATTATTGATTATTACGAATTTACCGACTATTCAAAAGCAGGAGAATATAAACTACCTTACTTGGTTTTTACATTTGCAATTCCAAAAGATAGCGAACCCAAAATAAAAGTAGTTACAAAAGAGGAAGAAAATTTAAGGAACGTAGTCCCCGCTATTAATCCTGGAATAAAAAAATTAAATGATTCCACTTTGGTAGAGGTCCCCATTTCGTTGCAAGATGAAAAAGTACATAATACGAGTGATATTGAAATTTTGAACAAATTTTGGTTTAGGGATTTTTATTGCGTTTCAGTTAAAGTAAATTCTCATAAATATTTTCCTTCGGCAAATCAAATAAAAGTTATTAAAAAAATTAAATTAAAGTTCCAGTTCCGAAACATAACTCTTAAAGAAAACACGCCGATTATCGTTAAAAACGATTACGACAAATTAGCTAAAATGTTTTTTTCTAACGCGGAAATTGCCGAACAGTTTCGTTCGCAAATGCCAAAAAATCTTTTGGCGGATTCAACAGGAAACTGGATTAACTACGATGCAGATTATATTAAAATAGCAATTGCGCGTAATGGAATATATAGATTTTACGGAAGTCAGATTTCAAGTTTGGGTTATGATATTTCCTCGATTATTCCGTCGCAATTGCAACTTTATGAAAGCGGAAATTTAGTTCCAATAATCGTATTTGACGGCGACGACGGAAGTTTTGACGAAACCGATTATATAGAATTTTGGGGACATAAAAATCCGCCGAAAGGCGATTACAAAACCATTAACGCTGATAATGAAGAATACAATGAATATGAGAATCGTTATACAGACACAACATATTATTTCTTAACATGGAGTAACGGAGAATCGGAAAGTCTGTTTGTACAAGAAAGTTTTAACAATAATTTACAAGATACCCTTAACTATTATACCGAAATATTGCATTTTGAAACGAATAGTTGGATACAAAACATGAACGGCGACGAAACAGTTAATCAATTGCCGGACTGGAATAAAAATAAAACTTGGTATTGGGGTTGGATAGGTTATTGGTCGCCGAATAAAAATTTTTCGTTTTCCGCTGTGGATGTAATTCCAGATAAATCCGCACGCGCTTATTTTAAAGCGTCTGTTGCTGGGTTAAGGAATTTTATGCGTTTTAAGTTATTTGTTAATGACGTACAGTTGGATTCTCAGAGGGTTAGTAAATTTAATCAGGTTTTGTTAACCGGTGAATTTAATTCATCAATATTATCTGAATCGAATAATATTTTGAGAGCGTCTTGTTTTTCGGAAGATGCCAATTATTCAGCTTATGATTGGTATGAAATTGATTACCCCAGACAAATGAATTTGATTAACGATTCTTTAACAATTATTGTCCCGAGTGATATAATTGCGGGCGAAAAAGTTTTCTCAATTGGAAATGCAAACTCGTCCGAATATGTGATCTACAAAATTTATCCAAAACTTAAAAAAATATCGAATTATTTGGTAAACAATGGTAAGTTATATTTTTCGGATACAGTTAGCGTGAATGATAAATATTTTATTTTCGTAGAAACAAATGTTCTTTCTCCCCAAAATTTTTATTCTAAGCGTTTTATTAATTTGCGCTCTCCTCAAATTCAAGCGGAGTATATTGCAATAACGAACAAAATTTTTGCCGACGCTGTTGATAATTATTTGAATTATATTTCTTCCGAATACAATCTAAACACTTATCGCGCAGATGTTTCCGATATTTTTGACGAATTTTCTTTTGGCTATCCTTATCCAGAAGGTATTAGATTGTTTTTATATAAGGCATATACAAATTGGACTGAACCAAAGCCGCAGTTTGTTACGTTAATTGGAGACGCTTCTTATGATTATAAATATATAAAATATAGAAATGAAGGCGTTAAAAGCAGCGTTAATTACGTGCCTTCGAGAGGTTATCCAGTCGGCGATAATTGGTATGTAGCGTGGGAAGAAGGCGCCCCGCCTATTCCGCAATTAATGCTAGGACGGATACCTATTTTGAGTTCCAATGAATTAGACAATTATCTTTCTCGGATACAGAGTGAAAATTCAGAAGTATTTGGCGATTGGAATAAACGCTCATTATTTTTCTCCGGAGGCGACCCCAATATTTCCGGCGAACTTGAAACTTTTAGAACTACAAGCGAGGAAATAATTAATCAATATGTAAAACCGCGACCATTAGCCGGAAAATATACTCATTTTTATAAAACGGTCAACCCGCCGACTGATTTTGGGCCATATACTCAAGATGAAATTAACTCTGCGATTGCTAAAGGAGGCGTATTTATTTCATATTTGGGACACAGTGGAACGGCAACTTGGGATAATGGAATAAATTCAGTCATTCAATTGCAAAACAGCGAAGGAAGGTTCCCATTAATTACGGATTTTGGTTGTTCTACTAATAAGTTTGCCGAACCGGATATTATTTGTTTCGGTGAAAGATTTATTTTGGATAACGACGGAGAGGCAATTGGTTATTTGGGTAATTCTTCATTAGGTTTTTTCAGCACCTCAACTAAAGTATCAAAAGTATTTTATGAAAAAATGATTTTTGATTCTTTATATACAATTGGGGCGGCGCACGTTGCGGCTAAAATTGATATGTTTAACCTTTACGGTACTTCGAATGTATATCGTGTTTTCGCTTATTGCAATGTATTTCTCGGCGAACTTCTTTATCAGGTAAAACTTCCATATAACGCAAATCTGTTCGTAAATAATTCGTCGCTAATAACGGATGTTTCATCAATAGATGACCAAAGCGATTCGGTTGCAATACAAATTGTTTATAAAAATTTAGGACTTGCAAATAACAATTCTTTTAATATTAAAATCGAGGAAGAGTATTTGGACGAGAATATTTTCGTAAAAAATTATCAAAAAATATTGCCGGATTATGCGGATACATTGATTTATTTTTTACATACAAAAGGACTCAGCGGCCCGCATATTTTGAAAGTTACTTTGGATAGCGAAAACGAAATTGATGAAATTTATGAAGACGACAATCAATTTAATTTTGAGATTAATGTTTATTCGACATCAATAAGAGATATGGTTAATTATGAAATCGAGAACGGGAATATAAAATCGTTAATTATTACAAACCCTGTTACTGAAAAGCCATCAACAAATAATATCAAAGTATATTTATCGGATAATAGCGAATTTTCATCGCCAATGATTTTAACTCAACCAATGGACACATTTTATACTGAAATTAATTTTACGAATCTTTTGTCTGATAAACGATATTGGTTCAAATTTAAAATAGATTCCGATAACTCCGAATTTAGTGCGCCCCATTCATTTAACACTAAAAACGATTACAAATATTTGCTTTCGGATTCAATTTCATTTGCCAAACAAGTAAATGAACATTTAAGTATAGAAAATAACGGAGCATCTCTTATAGATGATAGCATAAATATTTCAGTGCTCTCGGCAGGCGCTTATTGCGGAGCTACCTGCGTAATTGCAAAAAACGGCGAAAATCTTTTGACAAATACTTTTATGGCAGGAATGGGCGTTGCCGTTTTTGATTCATTAACTCTTGAGGTTGACACGGCTTTTAGCATCCTTTTATTTCAACGCCCTGATAATGTACAGGCGTTGGCGGATTTTATTAACAATGTTTCCACGGGAAAAATTGTTGCTATGGGAGTAATGAACGACGCGCGTAATAATATGACTGATGAATTACGCAATGCAATAAAAACTCTTGGTAGCAGTAAAATAGATTCGCTTCAATTCCAAGGTTCTTGGGCGTTGATAGGGTGGAAGGGGGCGCCAACTGGTTCTGTGCTTGAAGAAGTAAAAGGTCCCTATGACGGACAAGTTTATATTGACACAACTTATATATTAAAAAATTCAACTGGCTCTCTCACCACCACTCAAATCGGTCCTTCTACAAACTGGAAAGAAATTGGTGTTTCCGATTCCATTCCGGACGGCGCATCGATTTCGTACCGGATTTTAGGCGAGCGTGCGGAAAATGATTTCGATACGCTTGATTATTTGAGTTTGAATAACGGCGTTGCCAATTTGTCATTCTTAAATGATTCCGGTTACACTTACATTAAAGTTCAAGCGGATTTTTCCGCGTCGCCGGAGAAAATTTCGCCGGTTCTTAAATCGATTGGCGTGGATTACGACAGTTACGCGGAACTCGGAACGAATTATCAAGTTGTTGCTCTTGACAGAGACACGCTCGACCAAGGCGAAACATTTAATTTGAATTTTTCCGTTTATAATGTCGGCGAAGTTCGCGCCGATAGTTTTAAGGTGCGCGTTGATTTGGTTGAACCGGATAATTCCACGCAAAAACTTTTTGAGAAAATTGTAGATACGCTCTCGCCGAAAAACAAAAAAGATTTTGCTGTATCTTACAATACGTCGAATTACAAAGGGGAAGGCGAGTTCAAAATCTCGATTGATACCGAAAATAAGGTGCCAGAATTTTTTGAAGACAACAATTATTACTTAACGCCGTTTTACGTTGTTGCCGATACTTCATCGCCGGCGCTCGACGTAACTATCGACGGCAAAGATATTCTTGATTGGGAATATATTTCGAACAAACCGACAATTAAGATTGAACTTTCGGACGATTTCCCGCTTGCAATTACCGACACGTCAAGCATTGTGATTAAATTGAACGGCGAGCAAATTTATTACAATAATCCGGATAGGGAAGACGTGATTTCCGACGAGAATCCGAAATACGTTGTAACTTACACGCCTGATTTACAAACAGGCGAATATACGCTTTATGTGAACGGCTACGACGCCAACGGAAATCCGGCTTTTGAAAACGGAATTGAAAAACATTTTAAAGTTTCAACTTCCGCGCAATTGCTCGAAGTTTACAACTATCCGAATCCATTTGAGAACGACACTTATTTCACGTTCAAATTAACGCAAATTCCCGATGAACTTAAAATCCGCATTTTTACTGTTGCCGGCAGATTAATAAGAGAAATCGAACTTTCGCCTTCCGACTTAAGTTATGATTTTAACCGGATTTATTGGGACGGACGCGACCAAGACGGCGACCGACTTGCAAACGGCATCTATTTTTATAAAATCATTTTGAAAAAAGGCGACAAGACGGTAACC
>WGAL01000071.1 GCA_015494845.1 Melioribacteraceae bacterium | reverse complement strand
TATCGCCGTCAACATAAATTGTATCGACATCCCAAACGCCGGAAACATCGCCGGAAACGTGACTTATTTTTACATTGATGAAATTTTCAATTAAAAGAGTATCTTTATAAAAAGAAGAATTAGCCTCAACAACAAGATTTACCGAATAAGTTCCGGGAGAAGTGTAAGTGTACTTAGGGTTTCTTTCACTTGAATCAAAAATTCCATCGTTATTAAAATCCCAATAATAGTTTTTCGCTCCGATAGATTTATCAATAAACTGAACCTCAAACGGTTCGCCTCCACTTGTTACTTCAGCGGTAAAATCAGCAACCGGTTTTTCCGACCACGAGGCAGAGTGTCCGCCGTAAGCTCCCATATCGTTCCGGCTTGTTCCCCAACCTCCATGAATGTCATTATAAATCGAGTCCGGATTTCCCGCGTCAACAAGGGGAGAATTATATAATAGACGATAATTACCGTTAGCGCTATTTGAAAACATTGGATTAGTTTTTAAAACTCCCGACCCCCAATCAATATATTCGCTGCGGCTTCCTTGCACATCCGAATAATAAACGCCGATAGTGGGCTCGCCATTCGGAATCGGTGGGTCGTCTATTCCGTGAGTATTTCCCCAAATAACTGAGTTCATTACGGTTAAAGGGAAACTCTCGCCAAACGAATCGTAACCTCCTATTACGTCGCTCTCGCAATCGTTGTCGGCAACTACCGAATTTAATAATTCCAAATCGCCTTCCACATAAATCGTATGGTAAGAGGTATTATTATTAACAATGGAGTTAGCAAGAATTACCAAAACGCCCTCGGCTTTTAATGCGTATCCAATATTACCGGAAATTTTTAAATTATTTAAATAACCAGCTTGCAATCCGTTGTCGCCCATAAGTATTAAATAAACGCCATAATTGTTGCCGATGATATTAGAGTTAGAAAAAGTAAAAGGAAGGGTAGTATTAAAGAGAACCGCATAGCTGCCCGAATTATTCTCAATATTTAAATATTTCAGTTCAACGCCTGAATTTCCACTTACAGATATGGCGCCGCCCCACGAAAACGAATCATTATTATTAAACTCGCATTGAATAATTCTGGCATCGGAATCTTTTATTCTTATAGCGCCTCCTCCTGTTACAACATCATTCACATACTCATTAAGCGCAGTATTTTTATAGAAAACCGAATTCAAAACAAGCGGAGCGGAATCTTTAATAAGAAGCGCCCCACCTTCGAGAGCCGAGTTGTTATGAAAAGAAGAATTTCTAATTTCTATATTGGAAGTATTTATCAACGCAATAGCGCCGCCGTTAGACGAATCGTCGGCGTAATACCCGCCGTTATTTTCCGCCTTGCCGTATGAAAAAACCGAGAACGCAATTTCGGAAGGTTGCGTAGGGAAACTATTTTGGTCGATAAAGCGCATTCCTTTCCAGCCGGTTGAAGTGTCGATTGCGGTAAAGCGAATTGAATCTTCCATAGTTCCTATGGCGAGCAATCTGCCGTAACAATAAAAATAATAAGGTCCGTTAAATTTTACTTCAACTCCGGGTTCTATCGTAAGCTCTCCGTATCTCTCAATTGAAATATCGCCGTTAATAATATAAGGCGATGCAGCTTTCGTCCAAGTTCCGCTTACGTTTCCACCTTCAATTTCAGTTTGCGCAAATAACGCGCTTGAAATAAACAGCATAAAAACAGCTACAATAAAATTGACTTTTTTCATTTTTTACTCCTGAAAAATTAGATTGACAACAGAAATCGGGGAAACATCCGCGAAAGCATAAATTGTTTTTATACGCAACAAACCTTCGCTAGTACATATTTCACCTTCCTACATTAAATAAGTAAATTGTTGAATTATGAGGCGGGAGTAATCAGTGTGGAACTTTTAGATATTCCCTAATTATAATTCAGCAAAAAGTAAAACAAATTTAATGAATAATAAAGATAACTTATTTTAATTACAATTCATAATCGCGAAAGGCAACAAGTCGCTTTAGCAAGATTATTTTCAGTACAATCTTAATGCGCAGAACCGTGAAATTTGGGGTTTATACAAAACACGCGATATTAATTTCGACGAAATAATGAAAAAATTATTTCATCAAAACCATTTTCTTCGTTGCCGTAAAATTTCCCGCGCGCAATGTGTAGAAATAAATTCCCGAGCTTAATTTACTTGCATCAAATTGAACGGAATAATTTCCGGGTGATTGTCTTTGATTGACCAATGTTGCGATTTCGCGACCGAGGGCGTCGTATATTTTTAGCGAAACATTAATCTTACTGTCATTGCAAGTAAATTCCAACTTGTTGGAATTTACGCGGCAATCTACCGTATTGTCAGCATTAGCTGAACTTACGACAGATTGCTTCGTCGTCGCGATGCTCCTCCTCGCAATGACGTATGTGATTGTTGTTGTTGGATTAAACGGATTAGGATAATTTTGAAAAAGTACGAAACGGATTGGAATTTCTCTCGTTTCTACTTCATCGGGATAAACTTCAAACCAAGCGAAAACGCGGCGCATTAATTCGGTTAAAATTTTAACGTCGCTAATTTCTTCAATTCCGAAACCTGTGTAAACCGTTTTGAAATTTTCGCCTTCGTTATAAAGTCCGGTCTTTTTCGAATTATCGGCGGAAAGCACAAACAGCGGATTTGCGTTTCCGTTTTTCGGTTCAACAATTTCCGGTTGCGGAATGTATTCGCCGTCCAAAATAAAAGAAAGACCTTGCGAAATCGGATTGCCGGACAAACCTTCAATGCCGGCTTTGTCGGTTCTTGCAATAAATTGGACGTCGAGATAATTATCGCAAAAGTTCCGAGACGATTGATAATAACCACGTGAGCTTAAAATTCTTTGACCGCTTGCCCAAACGCTGCCTCCGTTATTCAAAATATTGAGCGCGACTTTAATTTCTTTATCGGAATACGCCGGCGTTTCGTCGCCGGTAAGTAAAAGAGCGGACTTAAAATTAGTGCGGTTCAGCGCATCGAGCCAATACTCGGCGTCTTCTTCGCCAATTACGGCATAAGCATAATTTAACGAATCACGAACAATAGGAATAATTACATTTTCCAGAGATTCCTCGCTTGTTGAGTTTATTAAAAGCACGTCGGGATTATTCACATAATTCGCAGTATTAAATTGAAAATGATACGGGAAATTGTCGTTAATGTTTTTAATCTTAATAAAAGAGGACAAAAAAGAAGCGTGTTCGTCGGTTTGAACTAATTCATAAAATTCAGTCGAAGAATTAGCTTCAAGCGTTATTGTCGCCGAGTCAATCGCAACGCCGTCGGCAGTTGAAACCAAATATTGCCAATTGTCATAGTAATTATTAGTTGAATAATAGAACTTAAAGCTTACCGGTTTATTCGAATAATTTGTTACCGTGTATGTTCTACCGTAAGATTGATTTGGCGAAAGCTCCGCAACCTCAGGTTCGTTGCATTCAATAGTTAATGTTTGAATATTTGTATTCGCTTGTAATACTTCCTTTGAAAAATCGGATTGAATCCAAGCGACGGTGGCAATGTTTTCAAGATTCCAACTCTCGACGGCTGGCGTGGAAAACTCGTAAGTAAGAACATCGCCTTCAGTAATTGCAGGCAACGCTATTCCGTTTGTATCCGGCAACATTTTTCGGAACACATCCGGAAAGTCCGTTTCGCCGTTACTGCCAGGCGGCGCGTCGAAATGAACGTTTCTTTCAACCAAAGCAACGCGCAATTTCATATCGCGTTCGTTCAGAAAATCGTATCCGGTAATTTTTACCGTAACTTTCACAGAATCCGAAACTATTTGTTGCTCAATGTCAATCCACACAGGCGAACCGCCGGAAATTTTATCCGACATAATTTCCCACAACGCGCTTTCCTCTTCCGCCGCGCCGTAAGAAACTCCGTTAAACAAAACTTGCGGAGTGTAAAGAATATTGTAATACGCAACTCTGTTATCGATTTCGACTTCCGCGCCCGTGTACATCGGGTCGCTCGGGTCGGGGAAATTCGGATGATAACGTACGGAAATTACGCCGCCGTAATATTTCGAATAAAATCTCTGCAAAATTTCGTTAGAATTGGCGCAGTTGCCACATCCGGAATTCGTAAAAACTTCCATTAACGCTATGCGTCTTACGTTTAAGCCGAATGTTAAATTTACAG
>WGAL01000070.1 GCA_015494845.1 Melioribacteraceae bacterium | reverse complement strand
TCCGTCTTCGGCGTTTCTCCATCAAGATTAATTTCAGTTTTTAATTCAAATTTTTCGCTATCCAAAATAAATTTTTCAAGCGCATCGGAAAAATCTTTCTTGAAAATTTGCGAAAAATGTAGCCGTAAAATTTCATCCCCTTCTGCTGATAATGCTTTCTCGAACTCCGAGGAACACTCAATTAACTTTCCTTCAACATTAAACAACGCAATGGGAACAGACAATTTTCTTATTGAGTTCAGAATAATATTATTTTGTTTGTCGGCAATCGTCAATCTATTGGAAGAAAGAATTATTCCGCAAGTAGCCTCAATTTCATTTTTCATATTCAGAACCGGAAATTTGGCGACATCGTAAATTGATTTTGACGCGCCGTAAACTTCAACAGATTCTTTAATCGCAAACGTTTTGAAATCGTTTACAATTCGGTTTAATTCATCGATTGTAATTTTTATTTCTTCCGGGAATATTTCATTTTCGTTTTCGCCGAGCGGAGGCATCAATAAGTCGAACTCGCTTAAACTATCGTTTGCTAACAAAATTTTACCGTTTCTATCAGCCAACCAAAAAGCAGCTGAAACGGAATTTATTTTTTTTAGCACTTCTTTTTTTTCAAGAACCGAAAGCGGAAAACTTTTTTCAATTATTTTTAACGCGTCAATTAATTTTTCGTTTGGAAAAAAGTTCTCCAACTCTTGAACGTTAATTCTGAACGAGCCGGACTGGCGCTCGAAAATATTTTGGGCGGAAAAAGTGAACAAATATTTACGCTTGGGTAACGGGAAAATATTTACGGTAAGTTTTTCCTTGTTTCCGCCGGAACTTTCCCACGAAAGCGTTTTTTTAACCGGCTCGGAAAGATTTAGAAATTCTTTTTTTACGCTCTCAATTTTCAGACTTTTTTTTTTACCGAGTCGAAAAAATTATCCCCTTCGGAAAATTTGGTTCTAAAAAGTTCGTTCAATAAATTATTGAAAACAATAGCGTTCCCTTTTTCGTCCAAAACAACCGAAGGAAGTTCCAGTTTATCAAGCAAAACGCCGTATTTGTTTTCTTCGTTCATTTACTTTTTACTCGGAATTTGCACGGTTAAAATATCCGTAAAATTCGAAACCGACTCTTCGCTTGCCGCGCGTATTTTGTAATCGTAAGCCGTCCCGCGGTTAACTTCATCATCAGTGTAACTCGTTACGTTCGGCGCAACAACTCCGATTCGCTCAAATTCGCCCCCGCCTGTGTATCTCCGGTAAATCTCAAACCAACCTTCATTCGACGAATTATCCGTCCATGTTAAAACAACGGTAGGCGTTGACGTAACGCTTGCCGTAAAATTCGTCGGTGCGACAAGTAAAGTTCTAACTTCATTCGAGAAACTCGATGCTAAAGTATTATTTACCGCCCTGACTTTGAAATAGTAAACCGTGTCCCTATTTAATCCGGTTACCGTATAATTAGTCGTGTTTGCATCCAAACTACGATAGAGCGCATAGTCTGTGGTTTTTGTCGCTCTCCAAATTTCAAAATGAGTTTCATCTTGAGAATTATCCTCCCAAGTAAGCAAAAACGCAGTTCCAGGATTTAGTTCTTCAATATCCAAATTCGTCGGCGGTTTAGGAGGCAATAAAGGAACATAAGCCGTATCCTGATTGGAAAACATTGAATAAGTTCCGCTTGCGGTAACATATCTTACTCTGTAAACATAAGTTAAACCAGGCAAATAATTTCTGTCGTAATAAAGCGTTTGGTCAGGTTCTGTCGTCGTTAAACTTTCAAATACATCGTCCGAACCGTAAATCTTACGTTGAATTTCCGTTCCGTATTCAAGCGTTGTATTATCGTTCCAAGTCAATTTAACGGCTCGTTCGTCCATATCAAAATCGGCAACCAAATTGCTCGGAGCAGGAATATACGATGTTCCCGTCACGACCGTCGCAATATTTGAACCAGGTTGATTGTTCTGTAATAAAGCAAAAACTTGAAAAGCGTATGCAGTGCTCGGCAAAAGTCCGTCAATAATTGCTTCTTCGGTATTCGGCGGATAAACTGCGGCGGTAACCCATTCGCCATAATTTCCGTTTGCATCGATTAAAGTCATTTTTACAAGAAAACCATTTTCGGTTAGCGAATTGTCCTTCCATGTTAAAAGGACAGCCGAATTTCCAAGCGCTTCGGCTTTCAGATTAGTAGGAGCGTCGCGTCCGGATTCCCCGTTGGAGCTCACTTCATTGCTAAATTTCGAGCGTCCGTATCCGTTAACCGCGCAAACCTTATAATAATAAGCCGTATATTGGTCTAAACCGGCATCGCGGAAATTATTGGAATTTTCCAATAAAACCCTGTAAGGTTCGCCTCCATAGCTATGGTTATTTCCAACGCTTCTCCAAACTTCATAAGAAGTTTCATTATCGGCATTGTCGCTCCAAAACAGCAAAATTTCATGTTCGTTAAAAGTCGATAAGGATAAATTCGTCGGAGGTCTTGGAGAACCGGTTACGTAAACTTTTTGTTTCTCGCTTTGCGCCAAACCGCCGTTATCGTAATAACCGTTTATATAATATTCAACTTTTGAACCGATTGCGTATTGACTCACGGTAAAATATAACGTTGAATCTTTCGGAAACAAACCGACCGATTGTCCTTCAACAAAAATTTCATATTGACCGATACCAGGATCCGGCGTATTTAAAATTATAATATTTTTACCGGTATAAACGGTATCGCCGGTAACAGGATAGGAAATATTTATTTTTTTTACTTCGCCAGGAGGCGTACTTTCGGCATCGACGCAACCGTAAAAATACGAAAGCGAAATCAGCGCAAATATGAACAAACTAATTTTTGTATTTATCTTCATAATTTTCATAATCAATTAATAGAGAACGTGTTCCGTGCGGTTTTAATTCATCCAAATAAAGATACAAAATTTGTGTTTTCTCATCGTAATTATATTCAGGTATTTTGGTATTAATAATATCGGATGAAATTTTAACATTATAAACAGGTTTATTAATAAAAATCTTAACCATGAAATCTTTTACAACTTCATCGCTCGGATTTGAAATCTCGACTGCGATCCTCCTTTTGCTTCTGATTTCCTGACGAATTTCGAGGGCATTTTTCTCAAACCACCATCTTTTCAATTCGTCAATTGAAGTCACCCACATATCTTTTTCATGCAAGTAATCTAATACCTTTTTCAGAACCGCAATATTTTCGGTTCTCAATTGCCCGTCCGTGTGAACTTTTAGAACATAAAGTCCGCCGGTAAAATAAATTCTATCGATATCTTCGTAATATGTATATTCCTGGAATTCAGGATTTTTCAAATGGAAATCTCTCAAAATAACATAATCGTCGCGTGACGTGTTCGAAAGAACGAGAATTTTCTTTCCATCATAAATTTCCATTTTCGGAACCAATCTGTCGGTAAGCGAATCAGCAAAAACCAAATCCATACCGTTTTCCGACATTGCCTGCAAAGTGTTTGTGTTAAAAAATCCGTTCAAAGGCATAATCTTAGTAACGTTAACGCCAAGCACGGAATCGGCAAGAATTTTAGCATCTCTAATAATTTCTCTTTGTTCGTCGAGCGAATACAAACTGTTTGTCGTATCGTCAAAAGATTCCATATAACCGATGTCAAGAATCAAACCGATGTCTCGCAATTCGGAAATTTTCCGTAACTGATTTTTTAACAGCGGAACGTTATTAACATCGGTGAAAACGGAATTTGTAATATCGGTAAATTTGGACAGAACGCTTAAATTCTTAAAATTATTAGGTTCGTCAACAATAGTAGGAACAAAAATAGCCGCCGCCTTATAACTTGAAGGCCAATCTAAAAATTGCACGGTAGGCATATGCAAAAGCCAACTAACAGAACTGTAAAACAACCTGTCGAAATAAATATAATCTTCTTGGTCTCCAATTACCGAATTCAATTCGAATCCGTACCAAACAAATCTGCCTTTCCCGTAATGACCGAAAGATATGCCTGCGCTTTTTCTAATATTTTCGAGAACAAGCCCGCGTTCGTGCCTGAAATCATACCAATAGCTGGCTTGAATTGTTCGCGGTTCAAGAACTTCGGCGTAAATTGGTCTGTCCCAAGTCGCAATGTTTAACGTATAGCCGGTTGGAACTCCTGCCGTTATCGGCAAATTTCCTCTGATTGTATGGATTCTTTGCGTTCCTTCCTCAGGGTCAATTTCTTTGGTAAATTTCATTCCAAATACTTCGGTAAAGAAATCCCAGCCGTCCCACTTTCCTTCTGGCGAAAAAGTTGCAATTCCGGTAGTTGCAAAAATACTTCCGCCTTTTTTAAGAAACTTTCTGATTTGAACTTTTTCCCTATCGCTTATCGCTCTTGCGCCTGGCGCAATTAATAATTTGTACTTGCCCAGAACGCCCACTTCTATTTCACTATCGGAAATAATATCATATTTTATTTTGTGGCTTGTAAGGAAGTTTTCCCATGTCGTAACGATATCGCTAATCCACGTGCTCCCTTCAGGTAAAATTTGCTCCGTAAATCCAGAATAAAGCAAGGCAACTTGCGTTTTTTCTTCAATCGCATTTTTAATATTTTCTTCGGTGGGAAGAATCTCTTCGACCTCTATCCGCCCGTATGCGCCTTGAATAATCAAAAGATAAAACATAATCGCAGAAAACAAAAGCGCCGTTCCTGCGAAAAGAATCATGAAA
>WGAL01000069.1 GCA_015494845.1 Melioribacteraceae bacterium | reverse complement strand
TCTTTGCGAGGAATGAGTGTAGCGAATGACGTGGCAAACTTTCGAATATTTAGCGTGGGCTTACAATGCGACAGTCCGCCTAAGGCGGAGCCGCGTTGCTTTTCGACTACGTCGAAAGCCTCCTCGCAATGACAATCGGTGTGGTAATTGCCGCGTCGCTTCGCTTTTTGCTATGCCCGACTTATTCTATTCAGCAAGAAAGTAATATTGCATTTATTGAAAAAAAAATATATGTTTGAAACTCAAATTTTTCGCCGAAGTGGCGGAACTGGTAGACGCGCATGACTCAAAATCATGTGTCCGCAAGGACGTGCCGGTTCGAGTCCGGCCTTCGGTACAAGCCCTGAGTTTTCAGGGCTTTTACTTTTTTAATGAGGAGTTTGCGAAAATCTTAATAAATTTGGCTTCGATATTCTTAAATAAAAAATGAAAAGAATTAATTTATTTATCTTTATAATTGTCATGTTCGTTTCGGCTGTTTCCGCTCAACACCGTGAATATTCAAATCGACTTTACCGATTGGCGCAAGCGTACGAGCAATCGGCGAATTACAAAGAGGCATTAAAGATTTACGAAAAATTATACAATGAAAAGCCAGGCAATTATTCTTATTTTTCCGGTTACACGCGAACATTAACCGCACTGAAGCGTTACGACGAAGTAATTTCGATTTGCGAAAATCGATTAAAAAATGCGCCGCAAGATTTAAACACCGCAGGCTTGCTCGGAAGCGTTTATTATCTGAAAGGCGATAGCAAAAAAGCATTTTCCGTTTGGGAAAAAGCAATTGAAATGAACGGCTCGCGACCGTTTACTTATCAAGTAATTGCAAATTATGCAATTCAGGTTCGCGCGATTGAAAAAGCGATTGAATTTCTTAACGAGGGAAAAAGAAAATCGCCTTCAAAGGAAAATTTTAATTACGAGTTGGCTTATTTGTATTCCATGACAATGGCGTACGACAAGGCAACCGAAGAATATTGCGAAGTTCTGAAAAACAATTCAAAACAATTTTATACGGTAAAGAACCGCATTAATTCGTTGCTTTCTTCCGAAAGAGCGCAAAAAATAATAAGCGCAACCGTTGAAAAATGTTTCGAGGAAAATCATAACGTAACAATCGGAAAGTTGCTAGCGTTTGTTTATCAAGCAATCGGGGAATACGACAAAGCGTTTTCGTTAATTTGCGAGTTGGACGAGAAAACAAACGGCGGCGGAACGCTGATTTTTAACTTCGCAAAAAATGCGTTAAAGAATAACAATTTCGAAACGGTTAAAAATGCGTACGAATATTTATTGGAAAATTATCCGAACGCGAAATTTGTTGCGGAAGTAAAATTCGGTTTGGCTAAAGCATTAATTGAAATTGAAAAGCGAAACTCGAAAGATAATTCAGCATTTGTAAAACCGATTGCCGTCCGAAATAAAATTCCCGAAAAGAAATTTTCCGAAGCGATAAAATTGCTTGACGAGTTGGCCGGAAGTCCTTCCGCAGGCAATTTTAAGTCGCAATCGCTTTTCTTACTTGCGGATTTGTATATGAACGAAATCGGCAATTACCGGAAAGCGGATTCTATTTACTCAAAACTTCTTGATATTTCGTATAGAAACAAATTTTATTTCGCTTCAATTTTACAAAAAAGCAAAATCTCGCTGATGCTTTCGGATAGCGTTTCGGAAAGTTCGTTTGAAAAAATTTGCAATGATTTGAGACAATTAACAAATATTCCGAATTCATTTAAGGAAATAAAAAGCGAAGCGCAGTATTACATTGCTTTAATTTACTATTGGAGCGGAAAATACACGGAAGCAATTGCCGGATTCGAAAATCTTGCGCGCGATAAAAACAACGATTTCGCAAACGACGCAATCGAGAAAAAATTGATTATCTCGACGTTCAAAGCGGATTCGCTTTCGCTGTTGAAATTCGCAAGAGCCGGTTTTTACATATTTACGGAACAATTCGACAAAGCGATTTCCAATCTTAAACCGCTTGCCGGAAACAAAAATCTGTTTATGCTGAATAATCTTGCAAAATATAAAATAGCGGAAATTTACGTTGCGGAAGATAAATATCCGGAAGCGGTTAAACTACTGGCGGAATTGGTCGAAAATAATTTGCCGGAAATTTTTCCCGATAAAGCGATGAAACTGCTCGGCGATATTTATTTTTACGTATTTAAAAATTACGACGAAGCGTTAAAAATATATAACAATTTCCTTGAAAAATACGAAACGTCGTTATATCTTAACAAAATAAGAAAAAATATTAAATTCATTAACGAAACGGTAAAAAATGGCAGATAAGAAAAAAAATAACAACGATAACGAAAATGTGATTAAGTGCTCGTTTTGTGGACGCGACAGCAGCGAAGTTACAAGTATGGTTGCCGGCCCAGATGTTTACATCTGTGATATTTGCATTCGCACGAGCGTTGATATAATAAAAAGCAATATGGCGGCTTACCAAGCGCAACAAATGCCGAAGGGAATTTTAACGCCGGAAGAAATTAAAGCGAAATTGGACGAACATATAATCGGTCAAGAAAACGCAAAAAAAGCGCTTTCGGTTGCCGTTTACAATCATTACAAAAGAATTTTGAGTTCGAAAGGTTCTTATTTCGATTTGGACGACGTGGAAATCGAAAAAAGTAATATTTTGTTGATTGGACCTACCGGCGTAGGAAAAACTTTAATAGCTCAAACTCTGGCTAAAATTCTCGACGTTCCTTTTGCAATTGCCGATGCTACAACGCTCACCGAAGCCGGATACGTTGGCGACGACGTTGAATCGGTTCTGGTAAGATTACTGCAAGCGGCGGATTACAATC
>WGAL01000068.1 GCA_015494845.1 Melioribacteraceae bacterium | reverse complement strand
GCATAAAAAAGATATTATCCGTCTCGCCGTTTTATTGAGATCTGATAAGCCAATAAGACTGCCTGAGTCAATAAAAAGCGATATGCAAAATTTTATTAGAATCTTAAAATCGGAACCGACTGATTATAATCAAATCGGCAAAAATTTAGGAATAGGTTCGCTAAATGGCGAAGAATTAATTTCGCAAATAATCCAAGTTTTTTCGTTGTAGATAGAATAGATTATTAACTTCAAAGAGCGTTAATATTAATCCAACTGCGAAAATCCTTTTCGATCATTAAAATCTGCGGACGATTTCGTCTAAAAATTATTGTTAATAAATTTCTTCTATTGAAAATTATAAGTTAATTTCATTATCCCAAAATCACAAACTTAACTTTTATGTGAAAACAACCGGAATTAAAATATTATTAGCGGTTACCGGAATTTTGCTTTCCGCGATTTTTGCTGTTTTGTTCTACGTTTTATTGGATGCAAATTATAATTTAAGCGACATCGGGAAAATCAAAATTGCAAGCGTTACGAGAGCGGAAATTCAAAATCACGTTTGGCCTTCGCAAAAGAAAATCGACGTTGATTCGATAAAAATTTTCATCGTTCCAGATTTTCACGAAAAGAAAATAGCGGCGCGCGAAACAATTTATTTAAGAAAATCCGCCGCCGCGCGAACTGTTCTAAACTTGAACGACAACGCCGGTATTTCCGCGTTTTCCGTAAACGGCTTGCAAACGGAATTCCTACACATTAATTCGCACATAGTAATCAATAACTTGCGCGATTCGGTTTTGGCAATCCGGCTTGAATATTCGGTTCGGCCGGACGCCGGATTGTTTTTTACGGAAAATCAAAACGGTAAGTTTATTTATTCTTTGAACGAACCGGTTTTTGCATCCGGGTGGTTTGCTTGCAACGATACGCCTTCCGATAAATTTTTTTTCGAAACAAGCGTTTCGGTCGATAGCGGATTGACGGTAATTTCAAACGGAAACGAAATAAAACGCGAAGTTGCCGGAAACCGAAAAATCTCGACGTGGAGAAGCGCTTATCCGGTTGCGTCATATCTCGTTGCGCTTTACGTCGGAAATTACTCGGTTCTTACGAAAAAAATTAACGGCGTTGAATATTACGTTTATTCTTTTCCGCAAGACAAAGACAAAAGCGAGGGCGTTTTGCAAACGATGAGTTCGGCGGTGAAAATTTTGGAGAATAAATTAACGCGTTATCCGTTTTCGAAAGATAAGTTGGCGATTGTTGAAACGGATTGGAATTACGGCGGCGCTGAAAATCAAACGGCGATTATGCTCGGCGCGAAATTTTTCAGCGCGGAATATTTCAAAGACGTAATCGTTCATGAAATCGCGCATTCGTGGTTCGGGAACTCCGTGGGCGTTTCCACTTGGGACGACGTTTGGCTGATTGAAGGCGGCGCGACTTACTGCGAGGCGTTGTATTGGGAAGCGCTCGCCGGAAAAGAGGGTTACGAGGCGGCGGTTAATTCTTTCCGTAACGAAAATAAAAACGAACCGGTTCGCGCAAGAAAAAGCAATTTGTTTGCAAGAACCGTTTACGTTCAGGGCGCGTTGTTATTTGACGATTTGCGTAAACAGAGCGGCGATAAGTTTTTTCCCGCAATTAAAAATTTTCTTGAAAAATACGATTATAAAACGGTTGATTGTAAAATTTTTAAGGAAGAAACGGAAAAATTTTACGGAAAAGATTTAACTTCCGTTTTTAACCGGCGACTTAAAACCGGTTGCGAAAATCTTTAACGACAAATAATTTTTTTGTTTGGAAAGAATATTTTAACTTAAAAAATCAAAATAATAACAGAAGATAAAAGTTATGAAAAACTCTTTGGCGTTGGATACCGTAGCGGGAATAATCCTCGGTTTCGCTTTGTTTTTTTACGCAATATTTTCAAGCACAACTAATTTTATGATGTTCATAAATTTGCCGAGTTTCCTTATGGTTGTGGGCGGAACGTTTGCCGCGACGATGATTTCGTTTCGCGGATTATACGTTTTCCGTTCGTTAAAAGAACTGCTTGCGATTCTTTTGCCCCAAAAAATTAATCCGGAAACGCTTTATTCGGAAGTGGAAAATATTATCAATTGGGCGAGAATCGCAAAAAAACACGGAATGAAAGAATTGGAACGCCACATTAAAAGTTCGCACATAAACGATGAGTTCCTGAAATACGGCGGCGAACTTTTGATTACAGGTTATCGCGGCGAAGAGTTGAGAACGATGCTTACGAATTTTGTGGAAACGACTTTCGAGCGGAATATGGTGAGTTCTTACATTTTAAGAACAATGGCAAGTTACGCGCCGGCGTTCGGTATGCTCGGAACGGTTATCGGACTTATTATAATGCTCGAGCATCTCGGAAGCGACCCGGCCGGACTTGGAAAAGGTTTGGCGTTTGCGCTTATTACGACTCTTTACGGAATTCTGATTGCGCAGTTAATTCTCAAACCGGCTTCCGAAAAGGCAAAACAGAAACAAGAGATTTTACGGTTCAGAAATTTGCTTGTAACCGAAGGACTTGTAATGCTCGGGGAAAATAAAGATTCCGGAACAATCCAAGATATGATGAACAGTTTTCTTTCGCCGGAGTTACATTTTTCGATTATTAAAGATTAATGGCGCGACAAATTTTACATATTGATAAAGAAGCGCTTGACGCTCTTGTAAGGAGGAAAGTCGATGAAAAGGTAAATGAAATTGTCGGAAACAAAGAGCGCCAATTAAAGAAGGAAATTAAGAAACGCGAAAAACTCGAAGCCGAGTTGCATGAAAAATCGCAGAAATTAATTAATTCTTCCGAACCGAAATATTTTTACAAATCCAAAATTCAACTTCAAGAAGCGGAACAACAAGAGTGGTTAATTACTTATTCGGACGTGGTAACTTTGTTGCTTACAATGTTTGTTTTGCTTTTGTCGATTGCGAAATTTGACGTCGTGAAATTCGAAGAAGTTAAAAGGTCGATTGATAAAGACTTAATTAAAAAAGAAAAAATTACGACTTCGTACAAATCGTTGCAAAAAGATTTGATTAAGATTTTTGACGATTACAAACTTAACAATTCCGTTTCCGTTCAACTTGACCCGCGCGGAATAAAGATTATGCTGCAAAATAATTCGCTTTACGATTTGGGCTCGGCTAAAATTAAAAAATCGATGTATCCCGTGTTGAAAAAAATCGCCGAAGCGATAAAATCGTGGAAGATTAAAGATTACGTGATTGAGGTTCAAGGGCATACGGATAACATTCCGGTAACCGGTTCAAATAAATACGAATCGAATTGGGAACTTTCCGCAAACCGCGCAACGAACGTGGTGAG
>WGAL01000067.1 GCA_015494845.1 Melioribacteraceae bacterium | reverse complement strand
TTCGGTTTTTGACGAATTGTTCGACGAAGTAATTTCCGACGCGTTTACGCGATTGATTTATCCTTCCATTGAAAGGGAATTGCGCAACGAACTAACCGAAACGGCGGAAGAACACGCAATCGAAGTTTTTGCCACTAACTTAAAGCAATTGCTTTTGCAACCGCCAATTCTTGGTAAAAAAATAATGGGAATTGACCCGGGTTTTGTTTCCGGTTCTAAAATTGCGGTAATTGATGAAATGGGAAAATATCTTGAAGGCGCAACGATTTATCCGCATCCGCCACAGAACCGCCTGGAAGAAGCGAAAGAGAAAATCGCAAATCTTGTGGAAAAATACGGCGTGGAAATAATTGCGATTGGAAACGGAACGGCGAGTCGCGAAACCGAAAAACTTGTCGTGGAATTAATTAAGGAAAGAAACCTTAACGCGCAATATTTGATTGTAAACGAAGCAGGCGCTTCCGTTTATTCCGCGTCGCCTTTGGCAAAGGAAGAATTTCCGGATTTGGAAGCGAGTATGCGCGGAAATATTTCCATTGCGCGGCGCGTTCTCGACCCGCTTTCGGAGCTTGTTAAAATCGACCCGAAATCAATCGGCGTGGGCTTGTATCAGCACGATGTAAATCAAAAGCGGCTCGCTAAAAAATTGGACGATGTCGTAATCAGTTGCGTGAATTATGTGGGCGTGGATTTAAACACGGCGTCCGTTTCGCTTTTGACTTACGTTTCCGGCTTGAACAAAGCGCTTGCCAAAAGAATTGTTAAATACCGCGACGAACACGGTTATTTTCGTAGCAGAGAAGAATTGAAAAACGTTTCCGGTTTGGGCGAAAAGGCGTTCGAGCAATGCGCCGGTTTTTTGAAAATCAGAGACGGCGAAAATCCGTTGGACAACACTTTCATTCATCCTGAGTCATACGACGCAACGATGAAACTTTTGGAAATGGCGAATATTCCCGCTGAGGAAATTGGCTCGAAAGGGAAATTTATCGAGTTGTTCGTAAATCAAAAAGGAATAAACAAAATTGCGGACGAACTCGGAATAGGCGTTCCAACGCTTGCTGATATTATCGAAAATATCAAAAAGCCCGGACGCGACCCGCGCGAGGATTTACCGAAGCCGATTTTGAAAAGCGATATTTTGAAAATTGAAGATTTGCGCGAAGGAATGAAGTTGAAAGGAACGGTGCGAAACATTGTGGATTTTGGCGCGTTTATCGATATCGGATTAAAGAACGACGCGCTTTTGCATATTTCTGAAATGTCGTCGCAGTTTGTCAAATCGCCGTTGGATATTCTCAGCGTTGGCGATATTATTGATGTTACGGTAAAAACAATCGATTTCGCAAGAGCCAGAGTCGGATTGAGTATGATTGGGTAATTTATTCCCCCAAATTTCTTATGTTGTAGAGACGCGATTTATCGCGTCTCTACATTAATAAAAACAATAATAACAAGAAAACGTCATTACGAGCAAAGGGAAGTTCCGCCTGAGGCGGACACCTGTTTTCTGTTTTTACGGAAATATTATTCTTTCTTTTCGAAAAGATGCGAGTAGGTTTGGTCAATTCCTAAAATATGGTTTACGACCCAGTCATTTAGGAATTCCAAAATATCAATCGAAAGAAGCATTCTTCCACTTTGGTAACCTTCTTTGAATTCTTTGATTTTGTTTACAAAATCACGATGCTCTTTTTTGTGTTTTTCAGCAAGTTCCGGTTTTAATAGGTGGAAATATTTTTCTTCCGTTGAAAAATGATATTGAGTATAATCAACAAGTTCCCCAATTATTTTACTCAAAATCTCGCGATTTTGTCTTTCCGCAACCGCAACTTGTAAATTGTTTAAAATGAAAATTAATTTTTTATGTTGAGCGTCAATTTCTTCGTTGTGAACGCTCATTTCTTCATTCCATTGAATCAGATGCATTTCTGTTCCTATATTAATAAGTTTTTACATTAGTATAAATATAATAAGTTATTTTAATTATTCAATCACTAAATTCCAAAGAAGAAATTTTGAATGATGTAAAACACATTATTGTGTTGTATGAATTTTTCTATCCGAAAAAATTTTTAATGACAATTCTGCGTTAAAATATTTATTTTACAAAAACTTTTTCAGAGAAAATTCGTCAAAATATTTGTTAGAGAATTAAGTGCGGAAAAACGTCGATAACGAAACTCAAAAAGATTTTCAATTAATTAAGGCTTTTAACGAAGGCGACGACAACGCTTTTCAAAAATTGGTTTTAAGGCACAAGGAAAAAGTGAGAAATTTAATTTACTTAACGTTGGGAAACACCGATTATATCGACGATATAATGCAGGACGTTTTTATTAAGGTTTACAACAGTCTCGGAAGTTTCAGATTCGAATCGAAGTTTTCCACCTGGCTTTACAAAATTACCGTAAACAAATGCAAAGACCACTTAAAGAAAAAGTACGTTCGCAAAGTTATTGTTCCGCTTGACGAGCAAATAAATCTTCGCTCTCACGACGGACGCCAGAACGCAGAGCCGGACTTGGCGCATTTGCTTAAAACGGCAATTGACAAGTTGCCTCCAAAGTTGAGAGAACCGCTTATTTTACGGGACGTTGAAGAATTGAGTTATCAGGAAATTGCCGATAAAATGGGTCTGCAATTAGGCGCGGTGAAGTCGAGAATTTTCCGCGCAAGAGCGACGCTGCGCGCGATGCTTGAGCCATATGTAAAAGGCGAGTTGTAACGATGCTCGAAAATTTCATTAAAGAATTTTACGGCAAGGCGACGCTCGGAAAAGCGGTCGGTTTTACGCTTTTGTTTTACGCTTTCAAGTTGCTATTTCCTTATCAAGACGATTTCCTTTTTCTGTTGATAAATGAAACGCTCGCGATACACGCGGTTTATTTCTGGCTTTATTCTTCGCGCGAAAAATTACGGCTCTCCAAAAAGAAGATAATTTCGAATTACAATCAATTGATATTTGCGCAAATCGTTTTGCTTGTTTTGGCAGGCGCAATTTATTTCATCTTGAAGAAATTCAATTTAAAAGAGTTTGTTCTTTTTAACGAAGCGCTTATGCTAATTGAAGTAAGTTTGATTTTAATTCCTGTTTTGTTCTCGTTTATTATTTTATCGAAATTTTTCTTCTATCGCCAAAAAGGAAATCCGAACGGTTACTTTCGAGCGCTGTTGCTTTTGATTTTGTTTTCCGGTTTGCTTTCGGCGGTTTTATCCGTAATAAATTCCGACGCCGATTTAAAAGCGCTTCTTTCGCCTTTTGTTTCTTGGCTCGATAGTTTTTCAACAATCGTTGATATTGGACTTGTTTCAATTATCGTAATTAATTCCTTCCGCGTTTCGTGGATTGCTAAACTGACCAAGAAAGGCAAAATCGGATTGATTTTCCGCAGTCTGTTCGCCGCTTTTCTTTTCTTGGGTTCGGCAATTTTGTTGTATCAAGGCGGGCTTATCGGCGATGAAATCCGTCGCTTTTCGTTTTTCGTTTACACGTTCGTTTTTTCCGCAATTCTGTACGGAATAATTTATTCGACGATAATTTTCTTCACGACTATTTTTCATTTGCCGACGGCGGAAGAAAGCGACAAGCAGTCCGAAGAACTTTCGCGTTTGTGGAATTTCGGCAAAATGTTGAACCGCATTTTGGATATCGGCGAACTTGCCGAAACTATTGTTTCGCTCGCTTCGCAAGCAGGCAATTCGCAATTTGTTTGGTTGCAAATTTTCGGCGAAGAAAATAAAATTTTTACGACCGGAAAAATTAATCCTGAAGAAGCGAAAAAAATAACTCTCGGAATTTTGAAGAACAAAAATTTCAGTAGAACCGAAGTCGTTGATTTGACGGAAGTTCCGCAAGTTGCGGTTCTTACCGATTTGAAAATAGAACGCGCGCTCGTTGCGCCGCTTGTCGTGAAAAAAGAAATTAAAGGTTATTTGTTCCTTGCAAGATTATTCGGAGAGGAAGGATTTGACGAGGACGAAATAACGTCCGTTTCAGGGCTCGCCGATTACGCGTCGCTTGCGATAAAGAACGCCGAATTGTTAAAAGCGTCGATTGAAAAAGAAAGAATGGAAAAGGAACTCGAACTTGCGCGCGCGATTCAGCAAAAGATAATTCCCGCGAACTTGCCGCAATTGGAAGGTTACGAAATCGCCTCGCAGTTTATTCCGGCTTTTGAGGTAGGCGGGGATTATTACGATTTTTTTAATCTTAACGGAAACGCCGCGTTTGTAATTGCCGACGTTTCCGGCAAGGGAATTGAGGCGTCTTACGTAATGGCGGAAATGAAAGGCGTTTTCGAAGCGTTTTCTTTGTCGGATGAAAAAATTGAGGAACTGCTTAAAAAAGCGAACGGGATTTTCAGAAGGCGTTTAAAGCGAAGCGGTTTTATTACCGCAGTTGTAGGCGTAATTAAAGAAGGCGAAATAATTTATTACCGGCTCGGACACAACAAGCCGATTCTTGTAGATGAAAACGGCGCGCGATTTCTCGAAAGTTACGGCATCGCGTTCGGAATGGCGGAGAACGAGACGTTTTCTAAATACTTGGAAAAAAAATCGGTTGAATTAAAAAGCGGCGATTTTAT
>WGAL01000066.1 GCA_015494845.1 Melioribacteraceae bacterium | reverse complement strand
ATTTTTAATATGGTTAAAACCTAAAATTACAATTGCGAATTCAATTGTGGATACGCGTCTCGGTATTCCGTAAAACGGCGAGTTTGCAACCGTCAAAACTTTAGTAACCAAACCTTGGTCTTTTGAAATCACGTTGCTTAATTCGCTTGCGCTTGTACTTTCGTTTGAAAGCATTGAATTAACCTCCGCCAAAACAATTGGCATTGACGGCAAATTTTGCACGCTTTCCAGAAAACTGAAAGTCTTGTTCCTTAACTCAGAATTATCCATTAACTACCTATTTTACTCAACAATTTTTCTTTTAACGCTTTCATTACTTTCGTATGAATTTGGGAAACACGGGAAACCGTAATTCCGAGAACTTCCGCAATTTCCTTATAACTTAAATTTTCATAATAATAAAGGGAAATCACCAATCTTTCACGTTCAGGCAATTCTTTTATCGCTTCAATTAATAATTCCTTTTGCTCGTTTTTCGTAACGACTTCTTCCGGTTTCGGTTCTTGAGAAGGCAAAACTTCGTGCAAAGAATACCCGTCGTCGTTATCAAGATGCACGTCGAGCGAAACGTTTGTATATCTCAAATTTCCGTACTCGTCGTAATTATTTCGAGGCTTTATTTGCAATTTGCGGAGTTCATCGATTATTTTACCGCGAATACGTTGAATTGCGTAAGTTTCGAATTTCGTTCCGTAGTCCGGATCAAATCTGTCAATCGCTTCGCTAAGCCCTTCTATACCAAATTGAAAATAATCTTTTTCTTCGATTACATTTAAGTTGATAAACTTACTGTTGTGAATTACGTAATGGACAAGATTAGTATAATTAGCCATAATTTGTTTTTTAATGGCTGAAGTTCTTTTTCTTTTATACTCTGCCCAAAGTAGCTTATTGTCCATTGTTTTCATTACCCATAATCATTGATTCTTGCTTTTGAATGGCTTTTTCATACATTGCTTTAGCTACCGCCTTTAGAAATACAATCACTAATACCCCTGTCATAAAAGTTACTATCACAAATATAGCAAAAGCTCGGAAAAAAACATCCATTAACGGAATATTTTGCTGACTGAAAATAATCAGCGAAATAAAAAATGCAAGCAAACCTATATTTAAAACTATCTTATGCATATTTCCTGTTAAACATATTTATCAAATATTACTCACACAAAGAATATACCAAGATAATTTCATTGAATTAGAGAGAAATAAGAATTAATGCTCGGCGAACTGTTTGAGAATAACCAAGTGGACAATATTGGTCAAATATTTAATCCTCGGAAGTTAATAAAAAACCCTGACTTGGAAATGTTCCAAATCAGGGTTAGTAAAAATTAACAGTTAAGGAAATTAGTATTCCAATTCGGAATCTTTTGTAATTCTTTTCTTAAATACCATATATGACCACGCTTGATAAACCAAAACAAACGGAACAAGAATTCCGGCAACCCAAGTCATAACCGTAAGCGTATAGTGGGATGCCGAAGCGTTGTAAATGGTCAAGTTATATTCTGGACTAATAGACGAAATCATTACATTCGGATAAAGTGTGTAGAATGCCGTAATTGTTACAAAAACGATTGTTAGTGAAGTCATAACAAACGCTAATCCATCTTTACCGGATTTCAAATAGATGCCGGACATAATCAAAGCAATAGCTGCAATAAGCGGCCAAATAAATGCGGCAAAACCTTTTGCGGCAAATATTTCCACATCAATATAGGTATAAAGAACAAAAATCACCGCCATTACAACTGTTGGCAACCATAATTTTTGTGCAGTGGCTTTAATTCTTTCAACAAATTCGCCACCGACTTTAAGAGTTAAAAATACAGCTCCATGATAGAGGAAAAGCATAACAAATGTAATTCCGCCAATGAGTCCGTAAGGATTCAAGAGATTGAAAAATCCGCCGGTATAGGTTTTGGTTGCGTCAATCGGGGTTCCGCGCAAAATATTTGCAACTGCAACGCCCCAAAGCAACGAGGTCAAAAAGCTACCGAGGAAAATCATCCAATCCCAGTTGTATCTCCATTTCAGAGAATCTTGTTTGCTTCTGTATTCAAAAGCAACAGCTCTAACAATTAAGCCTAACAACATTAAGAACAGCGGTAAATAAAATCCACTGAACAAAGTAGCATACCATTCCGGAAATGCCGCAAATGAGGCTCCACCAGCGGTAAGCAACCAAACTTCGTTACCATCCCAGTGTGGCCCAATCGTATTAATGAGAACTCTTCTTTCCGCATCGTCTTTTCCAAGAAACGGAAGTAACATTCCTACTCCGTAATCGAAACCTTCGAGGAAGAAGTAGCCGATAAATAAAACTGTTATTAATATAAACCAAACTGTGTTTAAATCCATTTCAACCTCCTATGCTTCGCTTTTTAATGGTTCGTAATCTTGGTCCATATCTTTTTTAGCATATTTCTTCCACAATTGGACCGTAAAGACAATTAATATTGCATAGATGAGGGTAAAGCCTAGCAAAGTAAACAATGCTTCGCCACCGGAAACCGCTTTGGAAACGCCTTGTTCGGTTTTCATTAAACCGAAGACCAACCAAGGTTGGCGAGCAACTTCCGTGAAAATCCAACCGGTGGAAATTGCAATTGTTGGTAATCCAAGAGAATAGAAAATAAGCTTAAGTCCGGCAGGCTTGCATTCGAAGTTTTCTTTTCTGGTTTTGATATAAGCAACAAAAGCAATAAATAGCATTAAGAAACCTGCGCCAACCATTATACGGAACATCCAGTAGGAAGTTGCAACATCAGGAACATAATCTCCTGGACCATATTTTTGCTCGTATTCTTTTTGAATGTCGTTAATTCCTCTTACTTCTCCTTCGAAAGAATCATAAGCCAAGAATGAAAGAAGAGTTGGAATTCTAATATCAACACTGTTTCTCTTGTTATCTTGATCTACAATTGCAAAAATCGAAAGAGCCGCAGGGTTTTCAGTTTCCCAGTGAGCTTCACCGGCTGCCATTTTCATAGGTTGATGTTCAACCATATGTTGCGCTTGGAAGTGCCCAATAGTAATTACAAGTACAATTCCAATTAATCCAATTGTTGCACCAAATTTCATTGATTTTCTGAACGGCTGAATGTTTTTTGTTTTCTTCATAAAATGCCAAGCGCTTATTCCCATAATAAAGAAACCTGCTTGGGTTAATCCAGCTGTGAAAACATGTGGAAATTGCAACCACAAGTGCGGGTTAGAAATCAAAGCGCCAAAATCAACCATTTCAGCTCTACCATTATTTAAGGTATAGCCAACCGGTTCTTGCATAAAGGAATTTGCCGTCAAAATCCAAATTGCGGAAAGGTTTGAACCGAGAGCAACCAACCAAGCAAGCGCGGCGTGCGCTTTTGGTGAAAATTTGTTCCAACCGAAAATCCAAACACCGATAAACGTCGATTCCATATAGAACGCAAGCAACGCTTCAATCGCCAAGGGCGCGCCGAAAATATCGCCCATAAATCTAGCGTATTCCGACCAGTTCATTCCGAATTGAAACTCCTGAACTATACCGGTTGCAACACCAATCGCAAAGTTGATTAAGAAAAGGTTGCCCCAGTATTTTGCCATTTTTCTGTAATCCTCATCACCGGTTTTGGCATAAATTGTTTCCATAATGGCGATGGAAACCGTTAAGCCAAGTGTGATGGGAACGAAAAAGAAGTGGTAAACAGTGGTAATGGCAAACTGCCAACGCGACAGTATCAGAACATCCATTGAACCTCCTACTGTTTTTATTTATTGATTAGTGAATTATACAATCACTACAAAATAACCTTTGTAAAATAATAAAATTTCGTTATAAACAATAACAAAAAATAATACCAAAGAACCGATTTAATAATATCTTTTTATCCGATCTTATTAGTGATTGTATTTACAAAATCTTCTCTTTCGTCTGGTGTAAGAATAATATTTTTTCCGTCAATTGTCAGAATATGAACGTAATTGCTTAACCGCGTTGCAAAGAAAATCATCGTACCAAAACGCTTGTTTCTGAACTTACCGAAATAACCAAACGCTCCTCCTGAACCAAAAACTCGTATCTTGCCTTTCAGCGCATCGTCATCGAGCGGTTCTATTTTTTTAATTTCTTTAAGTTCAATTATATAGGGTTTCAATGGACGCTTAATAATCAATTTTTCATCATCAATTACATATTTAACCGGATGAAATAAATACGGAATTAAATAAGTCAGCAAAAGAAGAACAAAAATTAAAATTAATGAAAGCGTTTTTGTCTCCGGATTTCCTTTTGGGTCTGTGAAAATCGGATAAAAAATCACAACAAACAAAACAATTCCCAAAGCGGTAAACATTTTTGCTCGTTTGTCGAGCGAAACGCTAAACTCTTTCATTTTTTATTTTCCTTTTTTACGGATTTTCTCGTTTTTCCAAATACGTACGGAATTGCTTCTTCAATTTTTGAAATTGGAACAATCTTCAATCCTTCTTTAACCTGGTCTTTTATTTCCGTTAAATCTTTTTTGTTTTCTTCCGGAATTAAAACCGTCTTTATTCCGTAACGGCGCGCAGCAAGTAATTTTTCGTTCAATCCGCCAATCGGCAAAATTGCGCCGCGCAAAGTAATTTCGCCTGTCATTGCAACGTCGGCGCGCGCAGGCTTTTGCGTAAGCACCGAATACATCGCCATTGTCATTGTTATACCGGCGGAAGGTCCGTCTTTCGGTATTGCGCCTTCCGGCAAATGAATGTGAATTTCTTTTCCCTTAAAAACAGTTTGTTTTATTCCGAGTTCTTTCGCGTTAGAGCGCAAATAACTCAACGCCGCTTGCGCTGATTCTTTCATCACGTTGCCCAAATGTCCGGTAAGCGTAAGTTTTTCCGGGCCTGGCATTATCGTCGCTTCAACCGTAAGAATTTCGCCGCCGACGCTTGTCCACGCCAAACCGGTAACCGCGCCAACTTGCGCTTTTTTGGCTCGCTTGTGCGAACGGAAACGCGGAACGCCAAGGAATTCCTCGACTTTCTTTTCGTCAATAACAAATTTCAGATTTTTCTTTGTTTTCTTTTTCTCGACCTGATGTTTCTCGACGATTTCTTTCGCAAGTTTGCGAAGCACGGTGGCAATTTCACGTTCGAGATTTCTAACGCCGGCTTCGCGCGTATATTCGGTTATTATTTTTGAAATTACTTCGTCCGGAATTTCAATTTCGAATTTATCCAAACCGTGCGCTTTCAATTGTTTCGGAATAATATGACGTTTTGCGATTTCTTTCTTCTCAAATTCCAAATAACCGGGAAGTTCGATTATTTCCATTCTGTCTTGCAACGGCAACGGAATATTGTAACGGACGTTTGCCGTGGTAATAAACATTACTTGCGACAAATCGTAATCGACTTCAAGGTAATGGTCGTTAAACGCGTGATTTTGTTCCGGGTCCAAAACTTCCAGCATCGCCGACGACGGGTCGCCGCGGAAATCCATGCTCATCTTATCGATTTCGTCCAATAAAATCACAGGGTTTACGGTTCCGGCTTTTTTCATCGATTGAATTATTTTGCCTGGAAGCGAACCGATGTAAGTTCTTCTGTGTCCGCGAATTTCCGCTTCGTCGCGCACGCCGCCGAGACTAATTCGCACGAACTTTCGTCCAAGAGCCCGCGCGATCGATTTGCCGAGCGATGTTTTGCCGACCCCAGGAGGTCCTACAAAACAGAGTATTTGTCCGCGAACGCTTTTTACCAAATTCAGAACCGCGATATGCTCGATAATTCTGTCTTTCGGCTTTTCCAAACCGAAATGGTCTTCGTCGAGAATTTCCTTAACACTGTTTATTTCAAGATTGTCTTTCGTCTTTTTATACCAAGGAATATCGACAAGCCAATCGAGATAATTTCTGATTACTGTCGTCTCAGGAGAGTTCGGCGGCGTCCGCAAAAGTTTGTCGAGTTCTTCGTACGCCTTTTCCTCAACGTTTTTCGGCATTTTCGCCTTTTTGATTTTTTCGCGAAGTTTCACAATTTCAGGCGGCTCTTCCGCTTCCTCGCCGAGTTCCTCGCGTAAAATTCTAATTTGCTCTTGAATAATAAAGCGTCTCTGAGATTTCGAAATATTTTCTTGAACCTTTTTCTCAATCTCTTTTTCAATATTCAAAATTTGCAGTTCGGATTTCAGAATTCTGATTATCTCAATAAATTGTTCTTCGAGAGTTTCCTTTTCAAGTATTTTATGTTTTTCCGCAATCGATTGTTGCAAATTGGCGGCGACATAAAACAGTCTTCTGTCCAATTCTTTAATATTGTCGAACGCAGCAATAACCTCCGGAGGCATGTTTTTATTGACCGAAACGTATTCCTTGAAAAGTTCGGTCATTTGTTTATCCAACACTTTTAACTTTATGCCGTCGTCCACCATCGGCGTAAAGAATTTAATTTTCGCTTCAAAAAATTTATCGTTTTTTAAGAACCGCGTAATTTTGCCCGGAACAATTCCGTCGATTAAAATCTTCAACAATCCGTTAGGGAGTTTCAAAACTTGAACAATTTTCGCAACCGTTCCTTCACGGTATAAATCGTCGTTTTTCGGTTCTTCAATGGAAGGATCTTTCTGAGAAGTAATGAAAATGAATTTATCTTTTTCAAGGGCGTAATTTGCCGCGTTAATTGATTGCTGTCTTCCGACCAAAATGGGAAAAATCATATATGGAAAAATTACGTTGTCGCGAACAGGCAAAACAGGAAGTCTGTCCGGAATTTGATCAACCACCTCATAATCAATTGCCGAGAACTTGCTTTCGCTCATCAATACCACCACAATTTGTTTATCGGAAAATGTAATATATCAATAAAATTAGGGCTTTGCAAAAACAAAACAGCCGGTAAAGGCGACACTCTTTAACATTTATAAGTATTAAAAGTTTCTGAAATATTCTCTTTACCGACTGTTTCCAAATACGGTCAAGCCCGGCTTGCGCACAAGAGTTTTCATCAACACAACTTGGGCAGAAAACGTTATTTGAAGCAATATTTTTTTATCGTAAAAGAACCATTTTTCGCATTTGGGAAAACTCTCCCGCCTCCAAACGATAATAGTAAATTCCGCTCGCATTTTGCGAGGCATTCCACGAAAAAGTGTATCTCCCAGCCGTCATTTGTTTTTCAACCAGCGTAGCCACTTCTCTTCCCAAAACGTCATAAATTTTAAGCGTTACAAATTCGTTACGCGGAATTGAAAACTCAATCGAAGTTTGCGGATTAAACGGGTTCGGGTAATTTTGATAAAGAACAAATTTTTCCGGAAGAATTTCCGAAGTTGAAACGTCGTCGATAATATCTTCAATCGGTCGTTTCCACATTCCGTATTCGTAAGTTCCGGCGTAAATGTATTGGCTGTCCGCAGTTAAGGAAATTACAGGAATGTAAGTTAAGTTTTCATTAAACTCTTGCCAAGTATTGCCGTTATCGGACGAAATGTAAACTCCGCCGTAATTCGTTCCCGCAAGCAATGCGTTGTGCGTTCCGTAAATAGAACGAATATATTTATCCGTAATTCCTTCGTCGCATTCTTCCCAGTTATTGCCGTTATCGCTTGTGCGGTACAGCCCGAAACTTGTAGCGGCAAACAACACGCCGTCCTTTTCATAAAAGTTTTCCACAGTTTTATTTTCGATGCCGTTATTTGCCGGTTCCCAAATTGCATTAGGATTATTTCTGTCCAACCGGTAAACGCCGTTATTCAAAAGCGACACGAAAATATAATCATCATTCATAAAAAATCTTTTAACACTCGGATTCGACGGCAAGCCGTCGTTGAAAACAACGTATGTGTCAAAATCATCGTGGGAGATATAAACGCCTTGATCATACTCGCCGGCGAAAACGTTATCTCCAAAAGCAAGAACCGCCGTAAAGTTTCCGTAAGCCATTGCTTCCCAGTGGCGGTCGCTTGGTCTTAATCTTGCCAAGCGGTTTGTCGTTGCAAGATAAGTTATCGTATCAGTGCAAGCCATATCGGAAATAAATCCGTCATATTCAAAGGTTCTATCGGCGTAAATTTCCCAACTTAAACCTTGGTTCCAAGTTCTTTGAATTGCGCGGGCGTTTGTCGCCGCGTATAGCGTGTCATTTCTCCAGCAAAATTTCATTACCGATTCGTTCGCCACGCCAAGGTTTTTCCAATCTTGGTAAGGAGCATTATTCATATAATAAACTCCAGGTTCTCCGGCAAAGAATAAAGTTCCGTCTTTGTAAGCAATGGAATAAACCGAGTTATAAACAAAGCTTTGCTCGGTTACCTTTTGCCATTCTCCACCAGGATTTGTATCGTAATAAACTCCGTCGTCGGTTCCTATAAAAATATAATAATCGTTTGGCTCAATTGTGTAAAAAGTGTAAACAATCCCGTCAGGAACTCCCCAAGAATCGCTCGACCAAGTTTCGCCGAAGTCATTGCTTCTATAAACCCAACCGTTTACGGAAATATAAAGCCACGAACCAATTTGACCAAAAGCATAGACATAGCTCGTGCTGTCAATTCCGTTATTTGCCGTGTCCCATGTTGCGCCGTTATCCGATGAACGGAAAACACCGTAACCGTCCGAACCGGCGAAAAGGTAATTGCCGTATTTGTAAATAGCGTTAATTCCTCTGTCAATCGACAGAACCGCTTGCCAAGTATTGCCATAATCTGTGGAAAATTTAACGCCGTCGTCAAATCCGCCCCAAAGCGTATCGCCGTGAAAATACAAATTGCTCGGAACGTAATTAGCCGAAACAAATTCCCAATAACTTCCGTTGTAGCGATACAATCCACGGGAAGTCGCGGCAATAAGATGATTGTTTGCGTTAATAATCGTATAAACGTGTGGCGGATAGGTGTAAAGCTGTTGTTCCGTCCAAGTGTTTCCCATATCCGTTGTCATAAAAATCAAACCTTCCGCGCCGACAAACAGAGTATCGCCAACAATGCACAGAGCGGTTGCTGCGCCGTTTGGCCCGCTTGTAAGTTCCCATTGTGCTTGCGAGTTTTGGAATAAAAACGAGGTAAGAATTAATAAGGTAAAAATAATTCGTTTCATTGCAGTTCCTCTTAAAAATTTTTTTGATTTGTTACAAACTTTATTTTCTTCTTTCTCAAAAGTCGTGATTTAAATCAATTATTTTTATTGAAACAAAAACGTAAAACCAAATTGATTATATTCAAAAAGTTCTAAAATTGTTTCACGAGAATGGTTAATGGTGAATTGCGAATTGTAAATTGAGAGAAGAACTACTCGCATGTTTGCAGTTTAGGCTACTT
>WGAL01000065.1 GCA_015494845.1 Melioribacteraceae bacterium | reverse complement strand
ATTGTATATGAGTTTGATAACTTCGGGACAAATTATTTTGCGTTCCGTCGTTGAAGAAAAACAAAACAGAATTGTAGAAATACTCCTTTCCTCGTTAAATCCCAAAGAAATTTTAAGCGGTAAAATAATTGTTATTACAATTACGGCGCTTACCCAAATGTTTATCTGGCTAGCGCCGGTAATTATTGCGCTTTCAACGTCTTGGATTGTTCTGCCACAAGAAATTACCGTCAATGTTCCTGTTTGGCAATGGTTGTTTTTCTTTTTCAACTTCATTCTCGGCTTAATAATTTTCCTCAGCTTATTTGCGGCAATGGGTTCGTTGTTCGACAACGAACAAGACGCTCAATCCGGCATGTGGCCTCTTATGATTTTAATTATGATTCCGTTTTTCATTGCAATGGCTTTCGCCGAAAATCCCACAAACGCTTTGGCGCGAACGCTTTCTTACTTCCCGCTTACTTCTATTTTCATTATGCCGGAACGCATAAGTTTCAGCGAAGTTCCCCTGTATGAAATTTTAATCTCGATTACCGGAAATTTTATTACTTTACTGTTACTAATTTCAATTAGTGCAAAAATTTACCGAACCGGCATATTAATGACCGGAAAACGTCCGAGTTGGAGCGAGGTAATCAGGTGGATCAGAGCAAAATAAACATTCAACAAAAATTTCCCGTTCGGTTTACAAAAGTCAGCGGAGCGGGAAACGACTTTATTCTTTTTGATACTTTCAACCACTTAATTCCTTTCTTTGAAGAAGATACCATTCAAAAACTTTGCGAAAGAGGAAACGGTATCGGCGCGGACGGAATTTTGATACTTTCCCCGTCATCAATTGCCGATTTTCAATTAAAATATTTCAACGCTGACGGAACAAGCGGAATGCTTTGCGCCAACGGGGCAAGATGCGCAATTATATACGCGAGAAAGTTTTTCGATATTAAAGAGACAAAAATATCAATCGAATGTTGCGGACAGGTTTTTTACGGCGAGATTTTAGACGAAAACAATATAAAATTTAAATTAAACGACGTTACAATAACGGAATTTACGAACATTATCGTAAACAATGCCGAACTTAATTTATTCTTTGTAAACACCGGCGCGCCGCATACGGTTATTCCTTTCGAAATGCTGAAAACGCTCGGCTTGGCGGAAGGAACTTTCGACGATTTTCACTTGGATAAAACCGGAACGGAAATTCGCAACCACCCCGCGTTTGAACCTAACGGAACAAACGTAAACGTTATTGAGTTTAATGAAACGGAAGTAAAAATCCGTTCTTTCGAAAAAGGCGTGGAAAAAGAAACGCTTGCTTGCGGAACCGGAATAGCGGCGGCGGCAATTTACCTTGCAAAAGTGCATAATTACCGTTCGCCAATTGAAATAATTCCCAAAAGCGGAAAAAAATTTATTGTTGAGTTCGATAAAAACGAAAATAAATTTGAAAATATTCACTTAACCGGCGAAGCGAAAATTATATATTACGGAGAGATTGTCGAAAAACTGTTTTGCCGTTAATGTTTTTTTCAAAAGCGAATTAAAATTATTTGACAAACGGTTTCTCTTTTCTTAACTTTTACTTTAAGTTTTTGTGAAACAAGGAGGATATTGTGGCTTTACCAAAAAATCCGAAATACGATTTAAGGTTACACTACCAAAGAATATTTGAAATCAGTTTAATTATTGCGCTTGCAATTGTAATTATTGCCTTCAAATACTTTCCGGAAGTAAAAAAGGAAGTAATCAAACAGGAAGGTCCCCAGGAACTTGTGCAAGTGGAAGACGTTGAACACACCAAACAGGAAACGGCGCCTCCTCCGCCTCCTAAACCGCCAATTCCAATCGAAGCGCCTTCGGACGAAGTTTTGGACGACGTTGAAATAGAATCCACGGAACTGGACGAAAACGCAGACGTCGCTCCTCCGCCGCCGCCGCCGAAAGAAGAAAAGAAAGAAGAAGAACCAGTTTTCTTCGTAGCGGTTGAACAACAACCTGAACCAATCGGCGGAATTGAAGCAATTCAAAAAAGAATTGTTTATCCTGAAATTGCAAAACGCGCTAACGTTCAAGGTCGCGTTTACGTAAAAGCGTATGTTGACGAACACGGAAATGTGGTAAAAGCCGAAGTTATTAAAGGAATAGGCGCCGGTTGCGACGAAGCGGCAATTAAAGCCGTAATGGCGACCAAATTCAAACCCGGTATGCAACGGGGCAAGCCGGTTAAAGTTCAGGTGATGG
>WGAL01000064.1 GCA_015494845.1 Melioribacteraceae bacterium | reverse complement strand
CTTTTCATTAAAGATTTTGCCGCGCGAACGCAAATTCTTTTGTTTATGCAAACAATCAATACAAAACTCAAATTCAAGCGCGGTTTGTTCGGAATGAAATCGACGCATTCGTCAGGTGAAAAACCTTCCGCTTTTATTCCGCTTACGAAGAAAATATCAGAAGATTTTGCGGAAGTTGTAAACGGAAAGCCATACGCGTTGCTTACCGAATCGATTTTAGGAATTCCGACGACGGCGCACATTCTCGGCGGTTGCGTAATTGGAAAAGATAAAGAGTCCGGCGTAATTGATAAAAACCACCGCGTTTTCGGATACGAAAATATGTACGTTTGCGACGGTTCGGCAATTTCCGCAAATCCGGGCGTTAATCCTTCGATTACGATCGCGGCAATGACGGAACTCGCTATGAGTAAAATTCCGGCGAAAAGTTTAAATTGAGGTTACGAACATTGCAAGAGAAACAAAAACAACTGTCATTGCGAGGAACGAAGTGACGAAGCAATCTATCGGTTTGTAAAACAAAGGCCAAATGTCTTGAACCATGATTAGAATAATTTTGTGATTAGCATGATTAAAAAAAGGTTCAAAGGCACAAAGGCGCAAAGGTAAAAATCATGTAAATCAGAAAATCACGGAAATCATGGTTCAGACAAATGCAGTTTAACTATACAGTGCACTGCGAGGTATATTGCCACGTCAGTCGCTCCACTAATTCATCGCAAAGACGTTTTATTTTATTTCCCATTCATCCAACAATCCACACATCCACTCATCCGCATTTAATTTGCTTAACATCAATTCAAAATTGCTTAACTTTACGTTTTAAATTTCAGAAAATTTTTTAAATGACAAAGAAAACGGCAAAAAATAACGAACCAGGGATTGGAAATTTATTGCTGAATATCACGATTTTTCTTCTTTCGGCAATAATAATTTACTTGGGTTTTATTCTTTTTACGAATATTGCAGGTTCGAAAAACGTTGCGGAAAACTCGAAAAAGAAAGCGGATAATTATATTCCGTCCGGAATAATTCAAGCAGAAGTTCTAAACGGCTGTGGAATTTCCGGCTTGGCGGATATTTTTAAGGATTATTTGCGTTCGAAAAAAATTGATGTTGTTTCCACCGGCAATTACGAAAATTTTGATGTAATGGAAACGTTTGTTATCGACAGAATCGGCGATAGACGCAAAGCGGAATACGTCGCCGGTTTGCTCGGAATAAAAAAGAAAAACGTAATCACGAGAATTAACCGAGATTATTTCTTGGATTTATCAATTGTTATTGGAAAAGATTATTTAAAACTTAAACCTTTGAGGTAAGAATGGAAGGACTTGAACTCGCGAAAGCAATTAGCGAAATTATTTTATCTAAAAAAGGTTACGACACTAAAATACTTGATTTGCAAGGGATTTCTTCGGTGGCGGATTATTTCGTCATTTGTTCCGCCGATTCCGATATTCAGGTAAAAGCGATTACCGACGAAATTGAAAAGAAACTGCGCAAGCAAGGAATAAAGCCGTATAACAGGGAGGGGACGACGACAAACACTTGGGTTCTGCTCGATTATATCGACGTTGTCGTTCACGTTTTCAAGCACGAAACGCGCTTGCATTACAGCCTTGAAAAACTTTGGGGCGATGCGCATACAATTGAAATTAAAGACGAATCAGAACCGCAAAACACGCAAGAAAACGGGGAAGAATAATGAAAGATTATTTGAAAAATCTTTTCGCGAAAGCGTCAGAAAAATTGGAATATTTGAAAGGAACAGAAGTTGCGTTTTCTGTTCCGAATAATCCGGAACACGGCGATTACGCAACGAACGTCGCGCTTACTTTAACCAAAAAGTTGCGTAAAAATCCGCGTGAAATTGCGCATGAAATAATAAACAATTTGGACATCGACAGTTCCGTTTTGGAAAAAGTTGAAATAGCCGGACCCGGGTTTATTAATTTCAAATTTTCGCAGAAATATCTCGTTTCGATTATTGGGAAAATTTTTGCGGGAAAGGAGGAATTCGGGAAAAGCAATAAAT
>WGAL01000063.1 GCA_015494845.1 Melioribacteraceae bacterium | reverse complement strand
AAGGAAGTTTAAGCGTAATTGCTGACGCGCTTGAAAATAAAGAACTTCGCGGTGCGCTTTGTTTCGAGGGTTCCGACAGAAACGGGAAAAAGGCGAGCGTTAAAAGTCTTGCCGAAAACAAAAACTTTGCATTGAACCGCGCAAACGACAATATTAAGGCGATGCTCGGATTTCACGCGTCGTTTACTGTAAGCGACGAGACTTTGGCGAAAGCTAAAAAAATTCAAGACGAACTCGGTTTGGGCGTGCATATTCATTTGTGCGAAGACAAAGCGGACAGAACCGAAAGCAAGAAGCAACTCGGAAATTACCCTGCGCAAAGATTGGCAAAACACGGATTGCTGAACGAAAAAAGCATTTTGGCTCACGGAATTCATTTGACGAAAAAAGAATACGATTTGATTGCGCAAAGCGGCGCGGCTATTGCGTTTAATCCCGATTCAAACTTAAACAACGCGGTCGGATTTCCGGATTTCGAGAAAATAAATCTTTCAATTCCTTTGCTTATGGGAACGGACGGAATGCACGCAAATCCTGGGCGTTCGCTGAAAAATATCTTTTTGCTTTTGCGCGCCGAGGGATTTTCGTTCGAAGAAACATTTACGGTTCTGAACAAAATTTATTTTGATCAAATTAATTTCGTGAAAAGCTACTTCCCCGATTATCCGGATTTAAGCGAAGGCGACAGAGCTGATTTTGTGATTTGGGATTACGTTCCGCCGACGCCGTTAAATTCTAATAACTTTTTCGGACATTACATTTACGGAGTTTTGGAACGCGTGCCGGAATATGTAATTCAAAACGGCGAGATTTTGTTGAAAGAAAAAAATCTTACGAACATTGATGAAACGAATGCAAACAAATTTATTTACGCGCAAGGCGAAAAACTCGCGCGTAAGTTTTCAAGAATGAAATAAAATTTTGTAAATAAAAAAAGGAGTTTTGAAAATGGAAACTGCAAAAAAAATTATGGAACTCGCGGAAAAATACCGCGATTACACCGCAAAAAATTTATCCGAAATGGTAAAACACAAATCGTTGAGTTTGCAAGAAGAAGGCGCGGTTAACGAACTTAAACGTCAAATGGAAGAAGCGGGATTTGACGAAGTGCGAATCGACGGACTCGGAAATGTTATTGGAAGAATCGGCAACGGCGAAAGAGTTATTGTAATTGACGGACACATCGACGTTGTGGATTTGGGAAATCTCGACAATTGGGATTTCGATCCGCTCGGCGGGGAAATTAAAGACGGTTATGTTCACGGACGCGGAAGCGTTGACCAAAAAGGCGGTCCCGTTGCGGCTGTTACCGCCGGCAGAATTTTGAAGGAAATCGGGATGCCGGAAGACGTTACGCTTCTTGTTACCGGAACGGTAATGGAAGAAGACAGCGACGGCTTGTGCTGGAAGTATCTCGTCGAGGAAGAAAAAATCAAACCGGACGCCGTGATAATTACTGAACCGACGAACCTCAATATTTACAGAGGGCACAGAGGCAGAATGGAAATTGAAGTCGAATTTTTCGGAGTTTCCGCGCACGGTTCCGCGCCGGAACGCGGAAAGAACGCAATTTATATGGCGTCGAAAGCGGCGTTGGAAATTGAAAAATTAAACGAGCGTTTGAAATACGACGAGTTCCTCGGCAAAGGTTCGGTTACGGTTTCCGAGTTTGTTTCGGATAGTCCGTCGCTTTGCGCGGTTGCCGATTACGCAAAAATTCATCTCGACAGAAGATTAACTTGGGGCGAGGATAAAGAACTCGCGTTGAATGAAATCAGAGAAATTGTAAAAGATATGAACGCGAAAGTAACGCTTTTGCAATATGAAGAAACTTCTTTTACCGGATTAACTTACGGAATGGAGAAATATTATCCGACTTGGAAATTGGAAGAAGATCATCCGCTTGTGCAAGCGGGAGCGAAAGTTTACGAAGAATTGTTCGGCAGTAAGCCGGTAATTGATAAATGGACTTTTTCCACTAACGGCGTAACGATTAACGGTTATTACGGCATTCCGGCGATTGGCTTCGGTCCCGGGAATGAAGTGCTTGCGCATGCGCCGAACGAAAAAGTGCCGATTGATCATCTTGTTAAAGCGTCGGCGTTTTATGCTATGTTCGTGAAGAATTTTTAATCAGCATAATGGGACGCAGATTTTCAGGATTCATTATGATTTTCAATGATGAATAGTAATTACAAACATAGTGAGATTACCGACAAAATCATTCGGGCTTTTTACAATGTTTATAATAAACTTGGATACGGTTTTCTTGAAAAGGTTTACGAACGTAGTTTGGTGATTGAATTAAGAAAATTAAATCTACATTGCGAAAGCCAATATCTGATTGACGTTTATTACGAGAATGAAGTAGTCGGAAAATATTACGCGGATATTTTGGTTGAAAATTCAGTAATTATTGAATTAAAAGCGGATAAAAATATTTGTCCTGAACACGAAGCGCAATTGTTGAATTATCTAAAAGCGACGAATATTGAAGTCGGATTATTATTAAACTTTGGCGAAAAGCCTCAATTAAAACGTAAAGTATATTCAAACGAATTTAAATCAGAGGATAATCATAAAAAATCATGAATATCTGCGGGCTATCAAAAAGAAAGGAGAAAAATTATGGTAACGCAACTTAAAGGAAAACATTTCTTGACAACGGACGATTGGACAAAGCAAGAACTCGATACCGTTTTTGAAACGGCGTTTGATTTAAAACGGAAATTCGCGCTTGGCGAACCGACAAGATACTTACCGGACAAAACCTTGTTTATGCTTTTCTTCGAGCAATCCACTCGCACGCGAAACTCAATGGAAGCTGGAATGACGCAACTCGGCGGACACGCGCACGATTTAACTCCCGACAAAATGCAACTTTCCCACGGAGAATCGGCAAAAGACACTGCGATAATTCTTTCGAGAATGGGACACGGAATTGCATCGCGCAACTGTTTTTACGGCATCGGGAAAGATTACCTCGCCGAAATGGCAAAGCATTCCACGCGTCCGGTAATGTCGTTGCAAGATGATGTTTATCATCCGTTTCAAGGGCTTGCGGACTTAATGACGATTTTCGAATATTTCGGCAGAAATCCGAAAGGATTGAAAGTAACAATCAGTTGGGCTTACGCCGATACTCACGCAAAGCCGCTTTCCGTTCCGCAAACGCAAATTTTGCTTTTCCCGCGATACGGAATTGATGTAACTGTCGCGCATCCGAAGGAATTCCCGTTAAGTAAAAACATTATCGAACGCGCGCAAAAGAACGCGGAAGTAGGCGGTGGTTCATTAAGATTCACTAACGATATGGACGAAGCGTTTGAAGGCGCGCATATCGTTATACCGAAGAACTGGGGCGGTTTCGGTTATTATGGCGTGCAGGAATATCTTGATAACGAGGAAGAAATTTCCAAGCAAATGAAAGCCGATTTGGAAAAATATCACGATTGGATTTGCGACGAACGCAGAATTAAACTTGCCGACAAGCACGTAAAATTAATGCACGCGTTGCCCGCCGACAGAAATCACGAAGTAACCGACGAAGTAATTGATAATCCCGATATTTCAATCGTTTACGACGAAGCGGAAAACAGATTGCACACGGCAAAGGCAATTATGGCTTTGACGATGTAAAACAAACTCGGCTAACTGAAATTATTTTGCCCGGTAGCATAATGTTTGCTATCGGGCTTTTTAAAATTGATAAACGAATGTTGAACGGAAAAATCGAAAATAAAAGAATTGTCGCAATAGATTTGCTTCGCGCGCTTGCCGTAATTTTAATGGTGGAAGGGCACGCGGTTCACGTTTTTTTGAATACGCAAGCAACGGAAAGCGGAAGCGCGTTTTATTCGCTGTGGGTTTGGCTTCGTGGATTTACCGCGCCGTTGTTTATGTTTATTTCTGGATTGATTTTCACTTATCTTTTAATCGACAACAAGTTTAACATAAAGGGAGGCCGATTGAAAAAAGGCTTGCGTCGCGGAGGTTTTCTTATTGCGCTCGGTTATCTTTTGCGTTTTCCCACGCTCAATCCTTTCCGCGTTTCAAATATTTCCGGTGAGCAAATCCGCACGTTTTTTGCCGTGGATGCTTTGCACATTATCGGTTTCGGTTTGATTGCAATTTCTATTGTTTCAATTTTTTTAAATAAAATTTTAAGAACCGAAAATCCCGGAATTTATTTTGTGTTGATTGGTTTAACCGTTTTTGCGCTCGGTAATTTTATTGGCGAAAGCGAAACGCTGAAAAATTTGCCCCGTTTTATCAGAGCGTATTTCGATTATTCCGAAGGTTCTATTTTTATTTTGTTTCCGTGGCTCGGCTATATGTTTCTCGGCGCGTCGCTTGCAATTTTAATCAAAAAGTTTAGAACAAACGAAAATGTTTTGCGGATTTCCGCTTACGTTTCATTTTTAATTTTCTTCGGAGCGTTGATTTACCGCTCATTTTACGGCGAAAATTATTGGTCGATTTTAATTGAGCGAAGTTCGTTTGTCGTTTCCCTTTATTTTTTAACGGGGAGAATTACGAAAAATTTGCGGCGCGTTCCCAAACCATTATTAATTCTCGGCAAAAACACGCTCTTGATTTACATCGTTCATCTCGTCATTTTATACGGTTCGCCTTTATCGTTGGGATTTTACCAAATCGTTCCGCAAAGTTTAACTACGCTCCAAACCGCTTTTGCAGTTCTTTTAATGGAAACAATAATGTTTTATATTGCAATGTTGAAAGAAAAAAATACGCTTAACTCATTATTAAAATTTAAGAAAGCATATGCCGAGATCGAATAA
>WGAL01000062.1 GCA_015494845.1 Melioribacteraceae bacterium | reverse complement strand
TTAAAAAACTGCCCAATTCCCCCTAATTTAACTTTAAGCATATGTCTCCCCAAATATATTTGTTTCTCAAATTTTTTAATCTAAAAACAATAAATCGGAGGAATAAATGATTAAAATATATTCAATAATTATTCTATTCTGTTTTTGTCAAATAAACAAAGCCCAAATCCTTGGTTTTGAAGGGCAACCATGGTTAACAGACAATTGGACAGAAAACGGAATAAATTGGTTTACTGTCTCATCGGATATTCGTGGATACTCCGCCCATACAGGTTCGCTTCACTACTATTCCTTCACCTCAGGTAGTTTAATAGAAAGCGACAAGAATATCAATGTTAATTCATTATATATTTACGTTAATGATTCGAATAATAATAATACTTATGTGGATATAAAAGGATATACTTTGGACAATAATTTAATTAAAATCCAGCGCGTTTATGCTCCTGCTTATAGTACTGATTATTCTTTGGTTAATTTATCTGGTTTTATAAATATTAGCAAGCTCTACTTTGAATTTGACGGCAACCCCTCAATATATGTTGATGATATTTCTTATACGGAGCAAGGAGCTGTCCCAGTTGAATTAACATCTTTTTTCTCAATTGTTCAAGATAATACCGTAATATTAAAATGGGAAACCGCGACGGAAGTAAATAACTACGGTTTCCAAGTAGAGCAGGCTTCCTCTTCAACTACGCCAAGTCAAGATTGGATTGAAATCGGTTTTGTAGAAGGTGCAGGAAATAGTAATTCTCCGAAAGAGTATTCCTTTGCTGATGAAAATCCTCCGAGCGGGAAAATACAATACAGATTAAAACAAATTGACATTGACGGTTCGTTTACTTACTCCGAAGTGGTTGAAGTAGAAAATAATATTCCAACAAAATTTGAACTTTACCAAAATTATCCGAACCCGTTTAATCCAACAACGACAATAAATTATGTTATCGCGTCCATTCAGCGTAGAGACGCGATTAATCGCGTCTCTACAGAAAATCGCAATGAAGCGACGGTTCAAGTTTTGCTTAAAGTTTACGACGCGCTCGGACGTAAAGTAGCAACGCTTGTAAACAAAAAACAAGCGCAGGGAAAATACTCGGTTCAATTTAACGCGACTGGATTACCAAGCGGAATTTACTTCTACACTTTACGTGCGGATAATTTTGTTCAGACAAGAAAAATGATTTTGATGAAGTAAAATATAATTGCATAGGGACAACTCGCGAGTTGTCCCTACTGCTAACCATAAAAATTTAATTGCAAATAATTTTTCGTATCACCTCGGTTCCCAATCATCGCCATTGCAAGGAACGTAACGCTCAGTGGGGTGCTCGTCGTATTTCATACATAAAACTGCGGTTTCGTCAAAGTGCTTGCAGCGCGAACAAAGCGTGTCCGTTAAAATCCGTTTGTTTTTCTGTTTGAATAATTGGTATTGCACCATCGCCGGATGAATGATTATCACGTAAATCGAGATAATTACCGCCGACCACCAAAATTTGTAATCGGAATAATCCAGCATAAACCAAGCGACGACAATTACAATTGCGGTTCTGATAATTCCCCAAAAAACTATTTCACCCATTTGCAAACCTTGTAATTCCGTTTTTAAATGAAACGATAACCTTGCCGTTTTTATCGATAATTTCAAAGTTGGCTTTTTGTTCCGGTAAAATCTGTTTAGATAAGAAATTGTTTTGCGCATTAATTCGTTCGTAAGAACCGAAAATCGATAAATCGCCTATCGCTTCGATTTTACCGTTGCGAATTCCGATTTGCGCCGCTTTTCCGTTCTGTAATTTAATGTTGTCAATTATCAAATCGATGAAAAGTTCTTTGTTTTCCGGCAAGTTTTTGTATGCTGAAATGTTCTCGTCTGAAAGTTGAAAATCGGAGATATTTCCTAAAACCAAAAGCAACGCATAAAAGAAAATTTTCCGCTCAAAAAGTTTATTTTTATCTTTCGACGCGCAACCGGCTTCAATCAAAATTACGGCGGTTCTTTTTTTAACAAAATTATTGCCAAACGCGCGCGGTTCGAAATCGTCGTTGTATCTTGCAATATTTTTAAT